>CALPIT020000294.1 GCA_943323705.2 Streptomyces griseus | reverse complement strand
CTAGTTCTACACCATTGGCATAAATATTAGACCAAGAAATTAAGAGTTTACAAGGAAATAATTCTCCTTCATATTGAACTGCCCATTGTCGTAATTCTCGACCCGCAGGAACAATTTCTCTTTTAATTTTAATCATTGCTTGGAAAACATGTTCCCGATTTATATTATTTGGTATGGGCATAATTTATACTTGTTTATTTAGTCTTTTCTCCCAAATTCTCTTTATTACTTTTCCAAGTTGTTTAAATTCTTTTTCTGTAAACGTGTCAGTCTTTGCGTTGTTACACCAATAACAAGCGAGTACTAAGTTGTGAATATCAGAATATGGAAGGTCTGCATGTTTTCTGTCAATTTCCAAAGATTTTCCCCTTTGAGGGTATCGCTTATTTATATGGTTTGGTTGGTTGTGTAAGTCTTCTAAAATATTTTCTGGTATTGAGCAATAATAACAAACTTTGGGAGTACTATCCCACCACTTAAATAAATGATATAATTTCTGATTGTCAAATTTAATTTCTGCACCTGAATTTGACATTTGCTTGAGTTTTTTTGTTAGAAATGTTTTGATTTTCTGTATTTCCTTAAATCTGTCTGATTTATACCAAATTTTCACCCAATTAACCAGTTCTGGAAACTGTACTTTGATTTGGTTTATACTAGATTTATTAAAAATCTTTTCTTTATAAAAATCTTCTTCTGTCATTTTCATTGATTAACTTATCCTCTTTTGTAATTAAGTGTATTTTGGATTAGCTATGAGAATTATTTTCTCAGTATTTCTAATTCAAAAATAATAAATATTTAAAATACAATTTAATCTCCCTCGCTTTCTTTTTCATCAAAGATTTTGTTCCACAAGTAAATGTTTACCTCATCAAAAACAGAAAAAAATACATTGCATAAATAAATCACGCAACTTCTCTTAACACTATTTTACCAACCCCTACCCTCATTTTATAAATACATTACAATTTGATTTTGGATTTTTATAGCTCAACATTATTTCCTCACCAAAACTAAATTGTTATGAAAATTCAATTCATCATTATTACGCTTTGTTTTGGCTTAAACAGTTTTGGCAATTCGCCCTCTCCACTCGCGGCTTATTCACAACAATGGAACTTACCTATGTTCGAAAAAGCAAACACGGCAGCAAATGCAACATTTCTTAATGCTGCTGAAAAGGAATTCGTTTATGTACTCAATCTGGCGAGAATGAACCCATATCTTTTTTCCGAAACAGTTCTTAAAAAATTTGCAAAGGACCATGGCTACACCTTCCCAGTGGTGAATATGATTGAACAGATGAAATATGCTCGTCCTGCCCGATTACTAGAACCCCATGATTATTACAACAATGAAATGAATGCTTGGCTGGATTCCATCATTAAAAACAGAAATGAGAGTTTTGAAATTCTAGGTAGAAAATCAAATATGAAAAATGCAGCTTGCTTAATTTCTGGCGAACTGATTCCTGTAGAAATTCTTTGCCATATGATTGCAGATGAAGATGCAGGCCTCCACTCCATCAGAAACTTGATATTGTCTGACAATAAATCCATCAGCATCATTATCAGAAAAGAAACTGAATGGTTCACCGTGCTAAACTTTGATGAAAAGTCTCCTTTACAATTAGCGAATTACCAAGCTAGTATTGAAGCAGAAAAAGAAAAATTGAAAAAAGAAGAAAAAGCGAGAAATACTAAATATGTGTTTTATAAAGATTGCCAGGAAGACACTATACTTCAATATTTTATCAAAAAAAACAACCTGGATTTGAAAAATGCTGTTTTTGTTTCTGCATCAGTAATTGATAGTTTACAAAAAGCTATGATTGCATCAAAAATGAACATCAACATCAATGAGAAAATTGAAAGTATTGAAATCATAAAAAACATCCCTAAAAAGAAAAATGCAGCACCTAAATACGACTATTTTACATGGTATTATTATTTTGCCAATCAATCCGAAGGCGACTATGATGTAGATAAACCAATCAATGTTTTCACATTCAGCAGAACGATTCCTGATAGTGCTGGCGAAAATGTAAAAATCAATTTCAAGCAATTAAAAACACCTCCGCTGCTTCCACCTTTCCCTGAAGACAGTATCGGCACTACCCCTCCTGAAATTGACTACGCAAAAGTTGATAATTACAGTAAAACTATCGGCACGCTCCCAATCAAACAGTTAGCAACAACATTAACCAAACCATGGAAAACACAAGCTGAAAAAGTTAGAGCAATTTACAAATGGATGGATTACAATTTACAATACGACTATCAAGGTTTGGCTACCGGCAAAATGACTACTGAGCCTAATGAAGTTCTTGCTAAAAAAGTTGCCGTTTGCCAAGGTTATGCGGAATTATTTTCTGCCTTATGCGACGCGGTAGGTATAAGAAATGAAATGATCATTGGCGTTGCTAAAAGAAATCAGAATCAATTTCTTGGTCATGCTTGGAATGCCGTTTGCATTGATAGAAAATGGTATTTAATAGATGTAACCTGGGGCGAAGGGTTTTACCTGAAATCACCGGCATATTTTTATTCTGATCATTTTCCAAAACAAAATCGGTGGACGTTGTTTCCGGAGTTTAAATCGTTTGAGGATTTTAAAGAGAACAAGTCATAAATAGAATTCGTAAATCAAAATATTGATTTGCTAAAAAAAGTAAAGGTGATTCAATTTGAGTCACCTTTTTTGCGCCCTAATGAGAACAAAATTTTAAGCAAGTTGATCTAGAATTTTTTAGAGTTATTGTACTTTGAAAATAATTTGATTTAATCAGTGCGAGAAACAGAGTGAATTAGAATAAAAAAGTCAGAACTCCATGATCGCTCTCGCTTTCATTCTCGTTCTGACTTTTTGTGCACTTTACTTCCGTGAATGCGGAAGATTTGAACATTATATCTTTATAAAAATGAGAAACAGAACGAGAACGAAGAAAAAAGTCAGAACTCCATGATTGCTCTCGCTTTCATTCTCGTTCTGACTTTTTGTGCACTT
>CALPIT020000293.1 GCA_943323705.2 Streptomyces griseus | reverse complement strand
ATAAGAAGGTTTGGTTTTTTTGCTGGAGGCTTTTCCGAATTGTGCCATAGTGAGTGTAAATAATTTATTTTTTATGGGTTATCCGTTGCAAAAGTAAAGGATTTTAGCTGCTTTGTTTTACTTTTGTGCACTTCTAAAATGGTTTATTTGTTAAAGATTTTTGATGTAATTGTTCGGAGTTTAAAATTTGGTGTTTTTTCTGCATCGAAATTATAACTGATTAATTGTTGATATAATCATACGAATGAATTTTTAACCCCGGAAACACCATCCCAAAAAGTTTACTTATGGAATACAATTTTAAAGATATTGAAGTGAAATGGCATGAGCATTGGAAAGCAAACAATGCTTACAGAGTGAGTAATATTTCTGAAAAGCCTAAGTACTATGTATTGGATATGTTTCCTTATCCAAGCGGAGCCGGTCTTCATGTAGGACATCCACTAGGCTATATCGCAAGTGATATTTACAGTCGTTATAAAAGATTGAAAGGATTTAATGTTTTGCATCCCATGGGCTTCGACAGTTTTGGGTTGCCTGCAGAGCAATATGCCATTGAAACTGGTCAACATCCTGCAACGACCACTGAAAAAAATATTGAAACTTTCAAGAAGCAGTTGGATAAAATTGGTTTTTGTTATGATTGGGAAAGAGAAGTAAGAACCAGTAATCCTGATTATTACAAATGGACACAGTGGATTTTTTTACAACTTTTCAAATCATGGTTTAATCATGAATTACAAAAGGCAGAGCCAATTGAAACGTTGATTAACAGATTTGAAACAAAAGGCGCTCAAGGTGTTGGTAAACATGAATCAGATCAATTTTCTGCGGAAGAATGGAAGTCATTTGATTCGGCAAAACAACAGGAGATATTGATGAATTATCGATTGGCTTTTTCTGCATATGGAGAAGTTAATTGGTGCGAAGCTTTGGGAACAGTATTGGCAAATGATGAAGTGGTAAATGGAGTTAGTGAGCGTGGCGGCCATCCTGTTATTAAAAAGAAAATGCGTCAGTGGTATTTGCGAATTACAGATTATGCGGATAGATTATTGAATGGATTAAATACCGTTGGTTTCAGCGATTCCATGAAAGAGATGCAAAGGAATTGGATAGGGAAGAGTGAGGGTTGTGAGATGGAATTCAGCCTCGCCCAAAGTTCAGACCTCACCCCCAACCCCTCTCCTAAAGGAGAGGGGGGCAAGACAAGTATTCTTACTACAGATCCTGATACTTGGGAATTGCTGAAAGATTTTGCCAGAGAAAATAGAAAAGAAAATACTACTGCAGAAGATATATTATGGCAGCGATTAAGAAATAATCAGCTAGGTTCAAAAGTCAGAAGACAGCATGTAATAGAAGATTTTATCATTGATTTTGCTTTTTTGAATGAAAAATTATTGATAGAAGTTGATGGCGGCTATCATAATGAAGAACAGCAAAAGGTATATGATGACATGAGAACCCATGTAATGGGAGAATTGGGTTATGAAGTTCTGAGGTTCACTAATAAAGAAGTCGAACAAAATATTGAAGATGTTTTGACCCGAATTTCATTTGTGTTGAATAAACGCGCTCCCCTCTCACTCGGGAGAGTGGTTGGGGGTGAGGTCAAAGAGGGAGTAAGTATCAAAGTCTACACCACACGCCCCGACACCATTTTCGGTGTTGATTTTCTTGTATTGGCTCCTGAGCATGAATTGGTGAAACAAATCACTACAGATGAACAAAGAAAAAACATTGATGACTATCTGACTTATGTAAAAAGCAGAAGCGATCGAGAACGCATGTCCGAAGTAAAACAAATTACAGGATGCTTCACCGGAGCTTATGCGGAAAATCCTTTCAACGGAAAACAAATTCCGGTGTGGATTGCAGAATATGTATTGGCAGGTTATGGCACCGGAGCGATAATGGCTGTGCCTTGTGGGGATCAAAGAGACTTTTTATTCGCACAACATTTTAATATTCCAATAACGAATATCATAGGTGAACATTTCAATGGTAAAGAAGCCAATGCTACAAAAGAGGCAACTTTACAACATTCAGATTTCCTTGATGGATTGTTAATGAAGGACGCCATCAAAGTCGCAATTGAAAAAATTGAAGCCGAAGGTCTGGGTAAAAGAAAAGTGAATTTCAAAATGCGTGATGCCGGCTTCAGTCGTCAGCGTTATTGGGGAGAACCATTTCCAATCAAATGGGAAGATGGTGTGGCTATTGCGATGAATGAAAGTCAGTTGCCATTGGAATTACCTCATGTTGAAAAATATGGCCCTGGACCGGAAGGCGAAGGTCCGTTGGCAAATATTGCTGATTGGAAAAACCAACAATTGGAAACATCGACCATGCCAGGATATGCTGGTTCTTCATGGTATTTTTTAAGATACATGGACCCTCAAAACACAACAACTTTCTGTGATAGAAATGTAAGTGATTACTGGAATCAAGTGGATGTATATATTGGTGGTACTGAGCATGCAGTGGGACATTTGTTGTACAGCAGATTGTGGACCAAAGTATTGTATGATTTAGGTTTGATTGGATTTGATGAGCCGTTTAAAAAGCTAGTCAATCAAGGAATGATTCAGGGCAGCAGTCGTTTTGTGTATCGCATAAAAGGAACGCAGAAATTTGTTTCTCATGGTTTAAAAGATCAGCATGAAGTTGATGAATTACATGCCGATGTGAATATGGTTGATGGTGTTGAATTGGATACCGAAGCTTTTAAAAAATGGAAACCTGATTATGCAAATGCTGAATTCATTTTAGAAGATGGAAAATACATCTGTGGCAGTGAAGTTGAGAAAATGTCCAAATCCAAATTCAATACAGTGAATCCTGATGATTTGGTGTTGAAATATGGAGCTGATACTTTCAGGATGTATGAAATGTTTTTAGGTCCGATTGAACAGAGCAAACCTTGGGACACCAAAGGAATAGAAGGAGTTCATCGTTTCCTTAGAAAATTATGGCGCTTATTTAATGATGATTTGAAAGGGAAAGT
>CALPIT020000292.1 GCA_943323705.2 Streptomyces griseus | reverse complement strand
TTATTGCTCCACTCAGACCAATCCTTATCAAAACCTTTTAGCTTGTAACTATAAACAATATTCGTTTCCTGTCCGAATAAAGGCACTGTAAATTCAAAATGAATATTTTTCCATTGGTAATTAATAGAAGGTATGGTAGATTTTTCTTGTAGTTGAGGCGTATTGATGGCCGCAAAATAACCCCCGAATAATGTACTGTCCTTTTGGTTTACAATTTTGACGTTTCTTAATCTAACGGTTAAATTGAATTTGTTTTGTTTGTATTTATCGTAATTGATATGATAAAATCCGGATTCACCCCCTAAAAAAATGTTCTCTGCATTAACAGGATAAATAAACTCGAAACCACTGAGCATTTTGTTGCTCAGTTCCGGGATATAAGTAAGAGATGGCTCTTTGCCGGTGAGGTCTATTACGCCAAGACTTTTTTCGTGTATAAACCAGATGTTACCTTCGTTATCATCTTTTAGGTATCTGATGCTTTGTTCGCCAAGTATTTTTTTGTAATATTCAGATGGTTCAAATCTGTCCTTGTCTTGGTTATACGTATATATACCTTTTTCGGTGGCCACCACCAATTGATTTTTTATTTTGTAAACTTGGTTATTTAAGGTGAAGGGAAGCCCATCCTTGTTAGTATATAATTTTGAGCTGAAATCATTCTTGCTTTTTTCATGAATCTTATAAACACCATGATAGGGATGAGAAACCCAAATGATATCGTTTTTATCAATAGCTACATATCTCGATGATTCTTCAAAATCTTGGATCATTTCTGCTTCCGAGAAGTTGATATTTTCATAATTAAAAAACTGTAACCCTTTATAATTTCCAGCTACAATTTTGGAAGATGGAAAAACACTTGAAAGTGGGGTAAAATTCCAGAAGCCAGGTATGGATGATATTTGTTTGGCGTTGTTGTTGTTAATAATAAATGCGCCTTCATGATGCCCCATAAGCAATTGGCCATTGATTTCGGCTAACGACCAAGTTTGTCCTGAAGAATTGGCGACTTCTTCAAATACTCCTTTACTGAAACTTAAATCTTTCTCAGCATGTAATTCAGTTTGAAACAAACCACTTGAAGTACCTATATAAAGCTTGTTATTAAATATAATAGAAGTGTAACCTGATGCATTTTGTTCGCCTGTGGAAATATGTTTAATGGCGCTATTGTAAGAAATGCAGTCAATGCCATTGTCTAATCCCAACCATAAATTAGATTGATTGTCGAGCAGCAGACTTAACACGTTGTTATTTTGCAACCCTTCTTTTTTTGAAAACTGCTGGATTAATTTGCCTGATTTGTCAATTATATAAACCCCGTTATTATTAGTGGCGACTGCTATCCAATTATTGTTAATCGGCTGGGCTCCATAAATTCTCGATTTTTGAATTTGTTCTAAAACAGGAGAGGCGATTTTTTCCAGATGGCCGTTTGTTAATTTGAATAAGCCATTTTTCAAAGTGGTCAGAAAAATTTCATTACCCATTGGGAAAATGGCTGTGATGGGGTCTGTTTGAGATAGGGGAATGTCTAGTTTAACGGGAGCCCAGGAATTATTTTCATATTTCAGCAAGCCAGATTTGTAATCACATGCAAAAATCAGATTATTACATTTCCCCATATACGACCATTCTGAAGGAGATTTATAAACAGAAGCTTCGTTTAGGTTTGATATTTTAAAGATTTTATTAGCAGCCCTGAAAAAGATGTTTTCTTTTAGGGAAGTAATATCCCATATGTCTCCAAAGGATCTGTCTTTTACAGGTATTGCCTCTATAAGAGAATGATAAGTCAATTTTCCATTATTAGCTGGTTTGAAGTAACCCATTTCGTCTTGTCCACCTACATATATATTATTATCATCTCCGATGTAGATTGAACGAACAATTGTTTTATTAGGAAGTGGGTAAAGGTTCCAGTATTTTCCATCGTAAGAAAGTAAGCCTTCGTTGTTGGCAAAGTAGATGATGCCGTTTTTATCTTGCTTAATATCCCAGTTTTGGATGCCTGCATTATACGATCCTTTGTAAAAATTTGATATATAAGGAAGGCCTATGGTGTTCTGTCCGAACGACCAAAAAGGTATGAAAATGAGCAGTAATATTCTGTTTATCATTTTTTCATTTTTTATAATGAGAAAGTAGACAAAATTAAATGATGTAGTAATGATGTGGTCAAAAATAGTATAAAATTTGAAATAATTCAATAATGATGTAGTAATGATGTGACATTTTTTATTGCAAATGATGTGGTCGAACTTACTTTTGTTTCCTTATTTTTCGATAAGTCCGCGCACTATACAAACTACATCCTAGCCTTAGAAGATTGAAAACTTGTCAAATTTTATTTATTAATTAAAAAACAAAAAAATGAAAAAACATTTTTTCCTTTTGATCATTTCGGCTTTAATGATCTTGAAGGGGTTTGCCCAGCCATCGGCAGCGGCACCTACTCCTCCAACAAGAAGTGCGGGTAATGTAGTATCGCTGTTTAGTGATGCCTATACCAACATTTCCGGTGCGGATTTTTTCCCATATTGGGGCCAGGGAACAGTTGTATCTGACGTTACAATTGCCGGCAACGCAACAAAACTGTATGCTGGGTTGGATTACCAGGGCTTACAGTTATCATCTTCTTTGGATGTTAGTACAATGCAAAATCTGCATTTAGACATCTGGACAGCTGATGTAACTACTTTAAATGTGTTTTTAATCAACACAAGTCCATCTACAGTACAGCAAGGTTATGCTGTAACTCCAACTTCAAATGGTTGGTATAGTGTAGATATCGCTTTATCTAACTACAACACCATTGCGCTGAATAATATCGGCCAAATGATGTTTACAGGATCGGGTAGTTTCTATATGGACAATCTGTATTTCTGGAAATCAGCAAATACACCTTCTTTATCAAATTTCTCAGTTCCAGCTAAAGTGTTTGGAGATGCTCCATTTACTTTATCAGCACCAACAAGTAACAGTACTGGTTCATTTACTTATGCAAGTAG
>CALPIT020000291.1 GCA_943323705.2 Streptomyces griseus | reverse complement strand
TAGCCACTATCGCACTAAGTTTCACTCAGGAATTTACATTCAAAAAAAGCCCACTCTATTTAAAGAGCAGGCTTTCCGATTTGACAATATTTTAATCTGACAATTTGAAAATTAATACATCAAAAAATCATCAAATTTTCAAATTGACTTAGTATCCCATTCCACCCATATCAGGTGCACCGCCATGCATGTGTGGTTCTTCTTTCTTAGGTTTGTCGGCGATTACACATTCTGTAGTCAACAACATACCTGCGATTGAAGCGGCATTTTCTAGAGCAACACGACTTACTTTCGTAGGATCGATAACGCCGGCTTTGAATAGATTTTCATATGTTTCCGTTCTGGCGTTGAAACCAAAATCTCCTTTACCTTCTTTAATTCTTTGAACAACGATAGAACCATCAATTCCAGCGTTTGCAGTTAATGTGCGCATGGGTTCTTCCAAAGCACGTCTTACAATTTGCATACCGGTTTGTTCGTCGGCGATTTGTCCTTTTACTTTTGCATCAAGCGCAGATACTGCACGGATATAAGCAACACCACCACCAGGAACAATTCCTTCTTCAACTGCAGCACGAGTTGCATGTAACGCATCATCTACTCTGTCTTTCTTTTCTTTCATTTCAACTTCAGTTGCAGCACCAACATACAAAACCGCAACACCGCCAGCTAATTTAGCCAAACGCTCTTGTAATTTTTCACGATCGTAATCGCTAGTTGTATTTTCTACCTGAGCTTTGATTTGATTTACTCTTGCAGTGATATCAACTTTTTTGCCTTTACCACCAACAACGGTTGTGTTGTCTTTATCGATAGTTACTGAAGCAGCTTGACCCAAATAAGTCAAATCAGCATTTTCTAATTTGTAACCTTGTTCTTCACTTACAACGATACCTGCAGTTAAGATGGCGATATCTTGTAACATTTCTTTTCTTCTGTCGCCAAAGCCTGGAGCTTTAACAGCTGCTACTTTAATGGTACCACGTAATTTATTTACTACTAAAGTTGCTAATGCTTCGCCTTCTAAATCTTCAGCGATGATTAACAAAGGACGACCTGTTTGAGCCACTTTCTCCAAAATATGAAGAATGTCTTTCATCGCAGAAATCTTCTTATCATAAATCAAGATGAATGGATTTTGTAATTCAGCTTCCATTTTTTCGCTGTTGGTTACGAAGTATGGAGACACATAACCTCTGTCGAATTGCATACCTTCCACCACATCAACTGTAGTATCAGTACCTTTTGCTTCTTCAACAGTGATAACGCCTTCTTTACCCACTTTAGCAAATGCTTCTGCAATTAGTTTACCAATTGTTTCATCGTTGTTAGCAGAAATTGTTGCTACTTGTTGAATTTTCTTGCTGTCGTTTCCAACAGTTTGAGATTGACCTTTTAAATTTTCTACAATTAAAGAAACCGCTTTGTCGATACCTCTTTTCAAATCCATTGGATTGGCACCTGCTGCTACCATTTTCAAACCTTCGCCGATAATGGCTTGAGCCAATACAGTTGCTGTTGTTGTGCCATCACCAGCAATATCAGCAGTTTTAGAAGCTACTTCTTTCACCATCTGAGCGCCCATATTTTCAATTGGATCTTCCAATTCAATTTCTTTAGCTACTGTAACACCATCTTTAGTTACTTGAGGCGCGCCAAATTTTTTCTCAATTACTACATTACGACCTTTTGGTCCTAATGTTACTTTTACTGCGTTGGCTAATGTATCAACGCCTTTTTTCATTTTATTTCTTGCTTCGATATCGAAGAATATCATTTTAGACATGGTTGGTATAATTTTTAAGAGTTAATTTATTGGAGAAATTTAAAAGTCAAAATTAAAAAGTAAAAAATCAGACCTTTTTTGAATTTTTAATTTTCAATTTTGAATTATTCTAAACAATGGCAAGAATATCTGATTCTCTCATGATCAAATAATCAAGACCTTCAACAGAGATTTCTGTTCCTGCGTATTTGCCGTACAAAACGGTGTCACCTGCTTTAACGGTAACAGGCTCGTCTTTTTTACCTGGTCCTGCTGCTAATACAATTCCACGTTGAGGTTTTTCTTTTGCGGTGTCTGGGATGATGATGCCACCTGCTGTTTTTTCTTCAGCAGCTGCTGGTTTCACGATTACTCTGTCATGCAGTGGAGTAATGTTTAACTTCTTTGCCATAATGCTATTTTTTTGGTTTGGTTTAAAAAATTGTATTGCCTTTTTAGGGGCAAGCAAAGGTAGTCGAATATCATACCAAACCGCAAAAAAGGAATTGTTGTCATAAAAGTCTAATCAAATGTCATTTTAAGCGATTCAAATACGACAAATTTGCATTTATTGAAATCTAATCTTGGAAGTGGCTGCCAAAATCCCTTAAATTTGCGCTCAATTAAGTGAAACAGAGATGATCAGTAGAAGAAATATCAGGGTAAAAGTAATGCAGACATTATATACAATAGATAGTGTCAGCGGACAAGCCAAGCCAGGCGAACCAGAAAATATTCTCAAAGTCAAAATTGAACAAACCCGTAATTTATTTACTTATTTGGTGTACTTTTTAATGGAAGTAGCCAGATATTCAGAAACAGATTCTCGTCAGAAAGCTAGCAAGCACTTGCCAACTGAAGGCGATTTAAATATTAACACCAAAATTGCGGGCAATCTTATTCTATGGAAAACAGTTGAAAATAAAAGTTTCGTAGAAGTTTGTGATGCTGCCCATTTTGACAACATCATCAATCAGGATTTGTTGAAAAAGATTTACAACGAATTGACTCAAACTGATATTTACAAAGAATATATAGAGACGCTTTCAAGAGAGAAGAAATTTGAAAAGAAAATACTTGAATTCATTTTCAATCAGCTTTTGTTACCGAATGAAGATTTTACTTCGCATATTGAAGAGTTGTTTATCAACTGGGATGATGATGCAGAACAGATGCAAACTTTGGTAATGAATTATCTTAGTAAACAAGAAGGTGTCAGTTTTAGCGATATCCTGAGCGGAGAAAAATGGG
>CALPIT020000290.1 GCA_943323705.2 Streptomyces griseus | reverse complement strand
GTATCACCATCTATTTGGGTATGAACTCTGGTTAAATAAATTCTGTTAGCCATCGCAAGGCTTTGTCTGTAAATTTCACCGCCACCGATGATAAAGATTTCTTTGTAATGAGCCGCAGTGGCTTTTTCCAGCGCATCTTCCAAACTATTTGCAGTGACCACATTTTCTGCAGTCCAATCTTTGTTGGAAGTAATCACGATATTCAATCTTCCAGGCAATGGCTTGTTGACGGATTCAAAAGTTTTTCTTCCCATAACCACCACTCCACCCCAAGTTGTGTTTTTAAAAAACTTCAAATCATTGGGCAAATGCCAGAGTAGCTGGTTGTTTTTACCGATGGCGTTGTTGGTGGAAGCGGCGACGACGAGTGAAATCATGAGCAAATTTAGAGAGTAATGGATGAAATATTAAATGTAAAATGTAAAATGTAAAATATCCAATGTAAAACCGAGGGATTTTTCTCATCGAATAGTCGTTTTATTCTTAATGAAAATTAGTATTTAATCCTTTGTAGAATTTTAAAACAGTAATTTCTTTGTTTATGGAAAAGACTATTCTAAAATATAACCTTGAAGATAGGCTTGTAAAACTAGCTTGTTTGTGTTTGGAGATTTGTGACTTGCTACCGAATACTCGTTCAGCCAATAATCTCGAATACCAATTATCAAAAAGTGGCACCGCTCCGGCTTTGTTATATGGCGAAGCTCAAGCAGCGGAGAGCCGTGCTGATTTTATTCATAAAATGAAAATTGCATTAAAAGAATTGAGAGAAACAAGAATCAACCTGCGTATTATTAAAGAGAAACCGATTATAACAAATGAAAAATTACAAAACGTACTCTTGGAGGTAAATCAACTCATTGCCATTTTCTCATCAAGCATTTCTACGGCGAAAAAAAATCAGTGAAATTAAAATTGATGAAAGTTATTTTTTGGGGTTTATATATTCGTCTGTAAAATGTTGTTTGTGTTTTGGTTTAGCAAATTTGTCTGCGTTATATTCTTTTGAGTTTCCTTTTGGAATTGAAAGTGAAGTCCAATTTTCGTTACATAATAATTTCCCTATAAACACAATTTGTCCAACGTGATAAGGATAATGAGCAAGTTGACGGTTTATAGCTTCTGTTATAGTGTGTCCTTGATTACGTATAAATATCTCCTTTGTAAAATCGTTTTCTGTCAACGAATTTATTGCGTCAAATAAACAAGCCCAACCTTCATCCCATTTTTCTAATAACTCAGCTCTGTCAGCAATATCGTTGTCAAATTCAGCATCTCTTTGTCGCCATTCTTTTTCTCCGTCTGTTGTTAAAAAATTTGTCCATCGTGAAAGCATATTTCCCCACAAATGTTTTACAATAGTCGCAATACTATTGCTTTCTTCATTTAATTTTCTGAAAAGATGTTCGTCTGTTAGCTGCGAAAATGTTTTTTCACCAAGCATTTTGTAATACTCAAATTGTTTCTTCGCGCTGTCTAAAAAATCGTTTGCCATACCTTTTGTGTGTCTTTAATATTCTTTCAGTTTCTTATTCTGCTTTATTGCCTAAACTGTTGAGCTATTCGCAGAGATATTGACAATTTCAAATCCGATATTCCTCTTTTACCCCGAGGTGTCGGGGCAGGCTATTTTAGATTGGATATTTTACATTCTACATTCCTAAAAAATCAACTTTCATGAGATATTGACAATTTCATCTCCGATATACCACTTTTACATTTTACATTGGATATTTTACATTTTACATTCCTAAACCGCTACCGGCGCCTTAATCCCCGCATGACTCTCATAATTCACCAACTCAAAATCTTCAAACTTAAAATCGAAAATATCTTTTACGGCTGGATTGATTTTCATCTGTGGTAACGGAAATGGAGTACGAGTTAACTGCAAATCTGCTTGTTCAAAATGATTGTTATATAAATGAACATCGCCGAAGGAATGTACAAAATCTCCGTATTGCAAATCACAAACCTGAGCAATCATCATCGTTAATAAAGCGTATGATGCAATATTAAAAGGAACGCCGAGAAACACATCCGCACTACGCTGGTACAACTGGCAACTCAATTTTCCATCGGCTACATAAAACTGAAATAAACAATGACAAGGCATCAGTTTCATTTTTGGCAAATCAGCCACATTCCAGGCAGAGATAATCATCCGGCGACTATCAGGATTGGTTTTTATTGTATGAATCAATTCTTTCACCTGATCAACTACAACGCCATTTGCCCCTTCCCAGCTGCGCCATTGCTTGCCATATACCGGACCTAAATCACCATTTTCATCAGCCCATTCATTCCAGATGGAAACATTATTTTCTTTTAAATAAGCAATATTGGTTTCGCCTTTTAAAAACCAAAGCAACTCATAAATAATACTTTTTAAATGCGTTTTTTTTGTCGTTACCAACGGAAATCCATCGGCCAAATTAAATCTCATCTGATAGCCAAAACAGCTTCTGGTTCCCGTTCCGGTGCGATCACTTTTATCAGTTCCGTTTTGTTTGATGTGTTTGAGTAGGTCTAAGTATTGTTGCATGGGTGCAAAATAAGTAAAAAGTAAAAATTTAAAAGTAAAAATGTTGAAGGGTTTAATCCGCTACGCTGGTTTAAGGGTTTAATTCGCTGCGCTGGTTTAAGGGTTGAAATCGTTGTGTTTTGGTAACCATTAAACCTTAAAACCCCATTACCTTTAAACCTTAAGCCGTATCTTTGCCCCGGAGAAAAAATCATGAGTAAAAAAGGAAAAGTTTTAATGGCCATGAGCGGCGGTATCGACAGTACCGTGGCGGCTTTGATGCTACATAAAGAAGGGTATGAAGTAGTGGGTATCACCATGAAAACATGGGATTATGCCACTAGTGTTGGTAAGACTAATAAAAAAGAAACTGGCTGTTGCAATCTGGATAGTTTCAATGATGCAAGAATGGCTGCAGTAGAGCATGGATTTCTGCATTTTATATTGGATATCAGAGAGGAATTTGGTGATTTTGTGATTGAAAATTTTGTTGAAGAATAT
>CALPIT020000289.1 GCA_943323705.2 Streptomyces griseus | reverse complement strand
GCTCTTTTTAAAATAGATGAAATGCAATCTTATCCGATAACTGTTACATTAACAGCATTCATTCCTTTTTTTCCATTTTGCAATTCGAATTCAACTTTATCGCCTTCTTTAATCTCATTGATTAAACCACTTACGTGTACGAAAGTTTCTTTGTCTGAATCGTCATGTTTGATGAAACCGAATCCTTTTTCACTGTTGAAAAATTTTACGGTTCCTTGATTTTTTGTGTCCATTTTAAATTGTATTGTATTAATAAAGGACGAAGGTAAACTTTTATAACCAATATCTCAGATATATTTAAGTTTTATTCCTATTGGGTTCGTTCATTAATACTTTATGCTTCAACGTATGAACTTATCGGTTCACAAGTGCAAACTAGGTTTCTGTCGCCATATGTATTGTTCACTCTGCTTACCGAAGGCCAAAATTTATTTGCTTTTACATATTCCAACGGGAAAGCAGCTTGAGTTCTTGAATAGGATTGATTCCATTCGTCGCTCATCACAAGAGATTGAGTATGAGGCGCATTTTTTAAAGGGTTGTCTATTTTGTCGGAATTTCCTTCTTCTATTGATCTTATTTCTTTTCTAATGTTAATTAATGCATCACAAAACCTGTCAAGCTCGGCTTTATCTTCACTTTCTGTTGGTTCAATCATGATGGTGCCTGCCACAGGGAAGCTTAAAGTAGGAGCGTGGAAATTATAATCCATTAATCTTTTAGCCACATCTTCGGCTTCAATTCCTGCTGATTGTTTGAAAGGACGCAGGTCGATGATGAATTCATGAGCGCAGGTTCCGTTTTTACCAGCATATAGTATTTTATACTCCTTTTCTAATCTAGCTCTCATGTAGTTGGCATTGAGAATGGCTATTTCAGTACTTTTTTTCATGCCGGCGCCTCCTAGCATTTTTATGTATGCATAGCTGATTAATAATATCGATGCACTGCCGAATGGTGCAGCACTTACTGCAGGAATAGCTGTTTCGCTGTTTTCTAGGGCGATATGTCCTGGTAAAAATGGTGCTAGTTTTTCGTTTACACAAATAGGACCCATGCCAGGTCCACCACCGCCGTGAGGTATGGCAAATGTTTTGTGAAGATTCAGATGGCATACATCTGCTCCGATATTTCCGGGACTAGTCAAACCAACTTGTGCATTCATGTTGGCACCATCCATATAAACCAATCCGCCATGTTGGTGAATACATTCGCAAATTTCAATCACACTTTCTTCAAAAACGCCATGTGTGCTTGGGTAGGTAATCATTAATCCTGCCAAGTCGTTTTTATGTTTATCAGCCTGAGCTTTTAGGTCTTCAATATCTATATTTCCGGATTCGTCACATTTTGTAACAACTACCTTAAATCCGGCCATTACTGCTGATGCAGGATTGGTGCCATGTGCAGAAATCGGAATCAAAATCACATTTCTATGAGATTCATTTCTGTTTTCGTGATAAGCTCTGATGGTTAATAATCCTGTGTATTCTCCTTGGGCCCCGCTGTTAGGTTGCAGTGAAGTGGCAGCGAATCCAGTAATTTCATTCAAGTAGTCTTCCAGTTCGTTAATGATGTGCTGGTATCCTTTCCATTGATCTGCAGGTGCAAAAGGATGAATGGAATTGAACTCTGGCCAGCTTACAGGAATCAGTTCTGTAGCCGCATTCAACTTCATCGTACAACTTCCTAATGAAATCATAGATGTATTCAAACTTAAATCTTTATTCTCCAAACTTTTGATATATCTCATCATCTGTGTTTCACTTCTATGCGAATTGAAAACAGGGTGGGTGAGATATTCTGATGTTCGTGTAAGCGTTGTCGGTATGTTATCGAAAATTTCATTTTCATTGATGTATTTGGCGTCGATATCTTTTTCGGAATACTTACCAAAAACATCAGCTATGTTTTGTATATCAGTTAATGTGGTTGTTTCGTCAGTTGATATGGAAACGACATTATTGACAAAGTTGAAATTTACGTGATGGGCATTACAGATTGATTTTAATTTTTTTACATCATCTATTTGAATTGTAATCGTGTCAAAATAATGTTTGTTTTCATTCACGAATCCCATGCCTGCAAGTTGACTGCATAGTTTTTTAGCCAACAAACTTACTCTTTTGGCTATGGTTTTCAAACCGTCGGCTCCATGATAGACAGCATACATCGCTGCAATATTGGACAACAAGGCTTGGGCAGTACAGATATTACTAGTGGCTTTTTCTCTTCTGATGTGTTGCTCACGTGTTTGCAAAGCCATGCGTAGACAACGGTTGCCTTTAGCATCAACACTCACGCCGATGATTCTTCCAGGAATATTTCTTTTAAATTCATCTTTAGTGGCAAAGAAAGCGGCATGTGGTCCACCAAATCCTAGAGGTACTCCAAATCTTTGAGAATTGCCGATTGCAATATCAGCACCCAATTCTCCAGGAGGTGTGAGTAAGCATAGTGAAAGCAAATCTGTTGCCATAATTACTTGCGCATTAACGGCATGTGCTTTTTCGATAAAAGAACGATAGTCTTCAATCAAGCCATTTTTGTTGGGGTATTGAATGATGGCTCCGAAATACTCCTCGTTTAATTCTATGCTCGAATAGTCTCCGAAAACCAATTCAATATTAATCGGCTTGGCTCTTGTGATTAAAATTTGTTTCGTTTGCTCAAATACGTTAGTATCAACAAAAAACTTAGGTGCGGTAATCGCATCGCTGTTTTTATTTTTGTGGTTGAATAACATCGCCATTCCCTCAGCAGCAGCTGTACCTTCATCCAATAGACTTGCATTGGCAATGGGCAATCCGGTGAGGTCACTAACCATTGTTTGGTAATTTAATAAACTTTCCAATCTGCCTTGAGCAATTTCGGCTTGATAGGGCGTGTATTGGGTGTACCATCCTGGATTTTCAAAAATATTTCGAAGAATCACACTTGGTGTAATGGTGTTGTAATAGCCTTGGCCAATGTAGTTTTTATAGATTTTGTTTTGGCTTGCAATAGATTTCAATGCAGTCAAATACTCATATTC
>CALPIT020000288.1 GCA_943323705.2 Streptomyces griseus | reverse complement strand
TTTTTTCATTTTTTTATTTTGATGACGTGTAAGTGCAATTGATTTTTATTTTGGCTGTTTTAGACAACTTGTCTTTTACAACCCCAGGGATTGCGATTTTATAATCATCCATTGATACAGTAAATTCTGATGATGCATCTACAGCTTCGCCTTTTACAACTACAGTGCCATTGGTTTCAACTTCGTTTTTTACGCCATGAATTTCTAAAGTGCCTTTCACGTTAACAGGATAGGTGCCGTCTTTTGCGAAATTTACTTTGTCAAGATTTGTAATTTTCCCTTTGAATGTAGACTTTGGATACTTCCCGCTTTCCATATAGTTCTCGTTGAAATGTTCTTGTAATAACTGACTCCAGAATTCAAATCCTTTGATTAAAATAGAGAATTGCATGTCGCCTGTAGCTGGATTTAATGCACTTAATACAGATTTGTTCGTACCGGTAATGTCTTCGATTCCTGTTCCTGCATCAAACCATGCTTTTCCGGTTTTAGTAGTTAATAGCTTCGTTTGTGCGTTGATGTTAGTTATTGAAAGAACAGTCAAAGCGATTAGGATGATCTTTTTCATTTGAGTGAATTTTTATGTTATTTTAAATTTAATTGATGCTTAAACAATATGATTAATTATTTTGACTGCAAGTTTTTAATTGAGCGATTTTATCACTTGGGATTAAATCCATTCCATCATCAGCATTATCGTAGCCATCACAGCCTGTATAAATTCCTTTTATATTTACATCGCCTCCAAGTTTGATGCTTGTTTTTATTTTGACAAATTCTAAGCTGTCGAAACTGCAATTGATAAGTTTGGCTTCTCCGGCTTCTATGAAAATATGTTTATTGGTACTGTCAATTTCTTTTACAATTCCTTTCACAGCTATATTTTGATTATTGAAAATAGAGTCTGAAAAACGAAAATTACTATCTAAAGCACTAAATAACTCAGTTGCTGTCATTTCTTTAACAGGCGCTGAGTCTGCTGCTGTTGGAGGTTTTTTTGTAATAATGTAAAAAACAACAATGGTAGTTACTAATCCAATAACAAAAAGTGTGAGCAATATTTTTTTCCATTTTTTCATAAGCATTAATTATTAGGTGTACCAGCATTGATCCAGCATTGTAATGCTAAAGTTTCGTTTGAGGATAGTGGCCCTCCTGGAGGCATTGATTTATCGACAATACAACGTTGATTGATTCTGCCTGCAGAAGCCGCAACCTGAGTGTGGTTTTCAAGCACTACGCCTGCTGCTGCAGTACCTGCATCATGACACCCTGAATACGAACATTTGCTTTGCATTAAAGGACTGATGGCTGTACTGTATTTAGAATCTATAGTACTGCAGTCTACATTGTTACCATAAAGTAAATCTTCTTTATCATAATAACAGCTAGTAGCTATTATTGAAACAAATGCAATAGCTATCATGGAGAAAAGAATTTTTTTCGAATTCATTTTATTTGATTTGTGATTTTAAAATTGTTTTTTATTTTAAAGTTCGGTGATTTTTAATTATTTGGATAGCCCTGATTTACCCAATTCGTAAATACGCCTTGTATAAAGGTAGTCCATGCTGTTGAATTTGAAGGCGGCATATCATGCTGACCTGTAGCATAAACGCAAAGTGTAGACATGTTTGTGCCCCTTACTCTGCCAATGAATGTCAATAAATTGCTATTCCAGTTAGTTCCAGAGCTAGTCCCCACTATATCAGCGTAAGTTGTCCACGAATTGCTATGATTATGACAACTGATATTTGCTCTTCCGCAAGTGGTGTTGATTATCGGCTTTACATCTGTTGCAAATCGAACTGTAGCTGCTGCATTAATGGTTACAGATCTTGTTGCCGAACATCCTTTTGAATCTTTTACTGTGATGGTGTAAGTGCCACCAGCAAGTGGTGTGAAAGTTGTACTAGTTTGAAATGTGGTGCCATTGATACTATATGTATATGGGGCAACACCATTAGCGCCCACACATACAATTGAGTTGTTTGGACAATTGGCTCTTGAACTAGTAGGCGTTCCTGTTACAGAAACAGGAGGGCAGGCCAAAGAAACTGCAGTTGCGTTTGAAGAACATCCATTTGCATCTTTTGCAGTAATAGTATAAGCACCTGAAGAAAGAGCGCTGAAAGTAGCATTACTGCCGTAAGCACCTCCATTCAAACTGTATGTGTATGGTGAAGTGCCTCCTGACGCTGACGTTGTAATTGAGCCATTTGCGCCATTTGTTGGATTAGATGGTGTATTCGTAACATTAATGGTGACACCAGTACAAGGGTTTGTTCCGACTAATGTAACCTGAACAGAACCTAAACATCCGTTAGCGTTTTTTGCAGTTACCGTATAAGTGCCTGCAGCTAGGCTATTAAATACATTACTTGTTTGAAAATTCACTCCATTAATACTGTAAGTGTAAGTACTGGTAGGAGACGCAGTTGCAGTAATTGATCCATTTGATTGGCCTATAGTTGGGGATATTGATGTTGTGGTAATGCTAATGGTTACGCCGGCACAAGGGTCAACCGATCCCAACACTAAAGCTTTCGGTGCGCTGGTACAACCATTTTGATTTTTTGCAATTATTGAGTAGGTGCCCGCAGCCAAATTGCTGAAAGTATTGCTTGATTGGAAAGATCCGCCATTCAAACTGTATGTATAAGTACCTGCAGGGGTAGGCGTAACTGTAATTGAGCCATTTGATTGACCTGATGTAGGGCTGACATGAGTTTCAGTTAAGGTGATGGTTAATCCTGCGCAAGGGTCAATAGCATTCAATGTAACGCTAATGGGATTACTTGTACAACCTGTTAAATTTTTTGCTACAATAGCATAAACCCCAGCTCCTAAATTGGAAAATGTATTACTGGATTGAAAAGCTCCTCCATTGATATTGTATGTATATGAACCTGATGGGGTAGGCGTTACCGTTATACTTCCATTTGATTGTCCGGTAAATGGACTCGTATGTGTTTCTGATAATGTTATAGTGATGCCACTACATGGATTCAATGTGTTTACAACCACTTGAGTTGT
>CALPIT020000287.1 GCA_943323705.2 Streptomyces griseus | reverse complement strand
TGTTAAAAAAAGAAAACGAGCAATTACAATTTGAGCTCAACGATCTCGAATATTTGATCAGTGTGAGAGAAGAGGAATTGATGATGCTGAAAAACAAAGTCGCTTCAATTTCCGAATTGCAAAGCAGATACGACCAACAGTTGTATCATATGGAACAACTACAAGGTTTTATAAAAGAAGCGCAGCAAAAAAATGTCGGCGCATTAAAAAGAGAAAATGCTATGGAAGAGGAATTGATTCAAAGCATTGCCATTGAAAAAGAATATTATAGTTTACATGAGCAATTAAAAAGTTCCATGATTGCTCTGGAAGACACCAATAATCAATTGTCTGATGCTGTTGGTATGTACAAGAAACTAAAAGACATGAAAAATCGAATTGCAGCATTGGAAAGCAGTCTCGAAATCGCTCAACTCGATAATCAATTTTTAAAAGAAGAACTCGAAGAAATTAAAGCAGCAGGAATTAGTATAGATTCTGCTGTTTAAAACATACATATGTCAAATATAGCCGCCATAAGAAAAGATTACATGTTGCGTTCGTTGTCTGAAAATGAAGTAATCAAAAGTCCCATTAGCCAATTTTCCATTTGGTGGGATGAGGCCATAAGCAGCAATATCGATGAAGTAAATGCAATGACTTTAGCCACTGTAAACGAGCATGGTTATCCTGAAGCAAGAATTGTTTTATTAAAAGATTTCAATGAAAAGGGGTTTGTTTTCTTTACCAATTATGAGAGTAGGAAAGGAAAATCTTTGTTGTCAAATCCTAAAGCATCAATTGTATTTTTTTGGAAAGAACTAGAACGTCAGGTAAGAATCCAGGGTGTTGTTGAGAAAATCAGTGAGGAAGACAGCACCGCTTATTTTACATCCAGACCAGTTGAAAGCAAGATTGGTGCGTGGGCATCTCCACAAAGTGAAGTTATTGAATCAAGAATTTTTCTTGAAGAGCGGTTTAAAAATTATGAATTACAATTTTCAGATCAAGAAATCCCAAAGCCACCACATTGGGGAGGTTATATAATAAAGCCATCAAGAATAGAATTCTGGCAAGGTAGACCGGGAAGATTGCACGATCGGATTGAGTATAATAAAAATAACGAGGGCTGGACTATTGAAAGGCTGGCTCCTTAATGATTTTCCTATCCCATTTTTAAGCGGGATAGGAAAAAGAATGAATTATTTTTTTGCTGCTTTCTTAGCAGCTGCATTTTTTGTAGCTGTTTTAGATTTAGCAGGTCTGGTTTTTCCAAAGCTACCTGCAAAAGTTTTTCCTTTTTTTGTTCTGATGTCTCCGCGTCCCATTGTATTATAATTTGTTGTTTAGATTGTAATAAAAAAGCAAGACGCAAATATACGCCTTGCTTTTAATTTTTTTCTTCCTAATTAGATTTTAGAAGATAATTCTTTACCAGCTTTAAACTTAGCAACTTTTTTAGCTTTGATTTTGATAACAGCACCAGTTTGAGGGTTGCGACCGTTACGAGCAGCTCTTTTGGTAACTGAGAAAGTACCAAATCCTACTAAAGTAACTTTGTTACCACTTTTCAAAGTTTTTGTTACTGCTTCGATAAAAGAATCAACAGTAGCGTTTGCCTGAGTTTTTGTGATTCCGGCATCATCAGCGATTTTCGCGATTAATTCAGCTTTGTTCATAATAGATTTTTTGAAAGATTTTAACTGCGACAAATATAGAAGGTTTTTATATCCTACAAAATTATTTTTTATTTTTTTTTAAAATTAAAAATCGGCTACAATCCCCATTCAGAAAGGGATTGAGGGGAATTAAAATCTGAGATGAAAATATCAAAAACGCTGAAACGCAATGTGGACAATGGTTTTGAGTGATTTCTTCTGAAATCCTTTATTCACGCGACTTGTAAGCAATTAATCATAAAATTGAAAACAATAAAAAAATACAATTGCTTGTTTTGCACATTTAGTTAACAACCTGCATAATCGACCTGAATGCAATAAAAGCATCACCCCATTTGTCGAAGGATTTTTGACGTAAAACACCCGCATGCTTTTCTACATATTGATTGTATTGACCTTTCGATTCTGCTTTATATTGTACTGCAAAGGTGGGCCCTTCGGTATCATCTATTTCCAACAAACGCAATATAGTAGCATCATGAAAACAGCCTGTAGCCAATACTTCAGGAATATGCTCTTCTTGTAACCAAGTCAACCATGAAGTTTGAATATCAGCCCTCACTTTTATCGTCACATTATATATAAACATGGCTTTTTTACTTTTTAATTTTTAATTTCCAAAAACACCGGACAATGATCACTATGTTTCACATCAGGAAAAATTTCGGCATCCTTCAATTGTTGTTTCAATTCGTTTGTAACCGTGATATAGTCTATTCTCCAGCCTTTGTTATTCAATCTCACACTGGGAAAGCGTTGACTCCACCAGCTGTATCGATGGGGCTCTTGATGAAATTCTCTGAAACTGTCTGTCCATCCCGACTCTAGAAATTTAGTCATCCAGGCTCTTTCTTCTGGTAAAAATCCGGTTGTGTTTTTATTTCCTTTTGGATCGTGAATATCTATTTCATGATGGGCAATATTATAGTCACCACACAAAACTAATTTGGGGTGTTTTTTTCTTTCTTTTTCGAGATAGATAAAAAATTCATCTAGCCATTTGTATTTAAATGATTGCCTGTCGTCGCCTGAAGTGCCGGACGGAAAATAAGCATTGATAATTTTAATATCACCAATTTCCATTTCTATGACACGACCTTCAAAATCACTTTCAGGATGGCCATTTCCTTTTTTCACTGAAGTTGGTTTTAGTTTTGATAAAATCGCTACGCCGCTGTATCCTTTTTTATTGGCACTAAACCAATGGTGTTCATAACCTAAAGCTTCAATTGCTGTCATGTCCACATCTGCTTCTGTGGCTTTGGTTTCCTGCAAACAAATGACATCTGCAGGATTCGTTTTCAGCCAATCAATGAATCCTTTTTTTATCGCAGCGCGAATGCCATTTACATTATAACTGATGATACGCATAATTAAATTTTGAGCAAGTTATTGCAAATTTTATTGAAGGA
>CALPIT020000286.1 GCA_943323705.2 Streptomyces griseus | reverse complement strand
ATTTGGCTACAGTAAGAGACAGAGCTAAAACTAAATTGCGTAAATTATTATATGGTGTGGCTTCTTTCGGTTGGACAGGAAGTACAAAACACTGGCAACGTCATGAATCTTTATCATTGGTGTTGGCTGGTTTGAGTACACCACTTGTATTGTCAGTACACACTATCGTATCTTTTGACTTTGCTACATCAGTAGTTCCAGGTTGGCACACTACCATCTTCCCTCCTTACTTCGTTGCCGGTGCGATCTTCAGTGGATTTGCTATGGTGCAAACCTTGTTGATTGTGGTAAGAAAAGTAATGGGATTACAAGATTATATTACTTTAGGTCACATCGAAGCGATGAACAAAGTAATTGTATTGACGGGTAGCATTGTAGGTTGCGCTTACTTAACAGAGTTGTTTATCGCTTGGTATGGTCAAAATCCATATGAGTGGTATGCATTCTCACAAAATAGAGCAAATTTATTTAGTCCTTATGGATGGAGTTACTGGTTGATGATGTTCTGTAACGTGGTTTCGCCACAGTTATTCTGGAGCAGTAAATTAAGAAGAAACATCACCGTTACTTTCTTTATGAGTATTGTAGTGAATATTGGTATGTGGTACGAGCGTTTTGTAATCATCGTTACTTCTATTTATCGTGATTTCTTACCATCAAGCTGGAGTACTTATTATAGTCCTTCAATTTGGGAAATTGGATTCTACCTTGGAACGTTCGGATTGTTCTTTACTTGCTTCTTCTTATTTGCTAAATACTTCCCTGTTATTGCACTTGCTGAAATCAAGTCAATTTTGAAAACTTCTGGGGAAAATTACAAAGCAAAAATGACAGACATAGAGAAAGCAGATTCTGAGAAGTTTTATGTTGAAGAAGTAGAACATGCTCATTAAGAAAAATTAAAAAACAAAAATTCAAAATTTAAAAAAAGACCTAGGTTTTTAATTTTCAATTTTGACTTTTGAATTATAAAAAAACAAAAATTATGGCTGGAGGAGTTAAAAAATTTGTTGTTGGCTCATTTGATGATGAAGCCGTTTTGTTTCCGGCGGTGAAAAACGTTCGCAAAGCGGGATACAAAATCCACGATGTGTATACACCGTTTCCTGTTCATGGTTTAGATCATGCTATGGGATTAAGAGAAACAAGTTTACATACTGCGGGCTTCATTTACGCTATTACGGGTACTACCACAGCATTAAGTTTCATGAGTTGGGTATTTACCAAAGATTGGCCTTTGAATATCGGTGGTAAGCCTCATTTTGCTATACCTGCTTGGATTCCTATTACATTCGAGTTGACCGTTTTGTTTTCTGCGGTAGGAATGGTATTAACTTTCTGCTATTTGTGTCAGCTTTCTCCATTTGTGAAAAAACATCATTTTCATGAAAGAGCTACTGATGATTTGTTTGTAATGGTTATTGAATGTACAGATAAAACAAACGAAGGTGAATTACAAAGCTTCTTAGAAAAATCAGGTGCTAAAGAAATAAATGTTCAGGTAGCTGAAACGGGATGGTGGATTGGAAGATACGACAGAGAACAAGTATTATATAGAGATGAAAAAGGTTACTAGTGGTGTTGGATTTTGGGAATTGGGTTATTAGGAATTAGTTATTAAGGATTTGAGAATTTGGAATCCTTTGACATAAAAAGGAAAATTTTAAAACAGTAAAGTGTTTATCATAATGAAAAAAATTGCAACATTATTCGTGGTGATCATAACAGCGGCAATTGCTTTTGTGTCTTGCGACAGCAAAAGTGAGCCAGGTAAAATATACATGCCTGATATGGCGTATAGCAGAGGTTATGAAACTTATGCGGAAAGAGATTCTGCTGTATTTACTACAAGTATTGAAGAAAGAGGCGGAAGCAAAATATATTATGATAACAATCCTGCTCCAGGAACCATTAAAAGAGGTGAGCTATTTCCTTATACATTGCCAAACGACAGCAATGGCTATAAAATGAGTGCAGCAGTTCCTAATCCAATTGCAGCAATGACAGAAGCCGAAATGAAAGAGGCGGGAAGATTGTTTAATATCAATTGTGCTATTTGCCATGGTGATAAAGGTGCTGGCAACGGTCCGATTTCTACTTCTGGAAAAATTGGCGGTATTGCAAATCTTACTTTGGATTCATATGTAAAAATGACTGATGGAACCATGTTTCATTCACTCACTTACGGTAAAAACAACATGGGAAGCTATGCGTCTCAGTTAAGCAGAGAACAACGCTGGATGATCGTAAAATACATTCGTACGTTACAGCCAAAACCTACAGTTGCTGTAGCCGCGATTGCTGATACTACGAAAAAATCATAAGTAAAAAATTAATTAAAAATAAAATAGCCGAATCATATCGGTGTTTATAAAAAAAAGTAAAGTTTATTTAGATGAATAATCAATTTGAATTAACAGCCGGTTACAAAAAATGGACATGGGGATTGATCGCGGTAGGAGTAATTGCCTTGTTGTATGGTTTTATCATGTTGCATCCTTTTGCTCCTGTAGCTCATGGTGGCGAACATCATGGTCCAACTGGTGCTACTCGCTTTTGGGCAGTATTGTTGCAAAATAGTGTGTTCTGGTTGTTGGTTGTTAATGCATCTATGTTTTTCATTTGTGTAACTACAATGGCGATGGGTGGTTGGCAGGTTGCTTTGAGAAGAGTACCCGAAGCTATTTCAAGTGTAGTTCCAATTTTAGGAATAATAACATTCCTCGTTTTGATGGCGATCATCTGGGGTGGAAGAACAGATATTTACCATTGGTTGGATGCTTCTGCAGTTGCAAAAGATAAAATTTTAAATGGCAAAAGCGGATTCTTAAATCCTAAGTTTTATTCTATCTGGTCTGCCATTTGCATTTTCATGTGGTGGTTCCTTGGTCGCAAAATGAGAACGTTGAGTTTGGAATCAGATAAAGGCGGTACCATGGATTATGAAACCGGTAAAAAATGGATCTATAAAAATACAGTTTGGGCTTCTTTATATGCAGTATTCTTTGGTTTGTCTGTAGCTTCTACTGTTCCTTGGTTGTGGTTGATGAGTATCGATGCTCATTGGTATAGCACCATGTATAGCTGGTACACCT
>CALPIT020000285.1 GCA_943323705.2 Streptomyces griseus | reverse complement strand
TGTGTACATCCTGATGATGAACGCTATAAACACCTTCACGGGAAATTTGCTTTTGTTCCTTTAATCAACAGACGCATTCAAATCATTGCCGATGATTATGTAACCATGGATTTTGGAACAGGCGCATTGAAAGTGACACCGGCACATGACGTGAACGATTACACGCTGGGACAAAAACACAATCTCGAAGTCATCGATGTGTTTAATGACAATGGTACATTAAGTGAAGCGGCTCAGATTTATGTGGGCATGGACAGATTTGAAGTGCGTAAAAAAATTGTTGTAGAACTAGAAGAAAAAGGATTTCTTCTAAAAACGGAAGAATATACAAGTGAGGTTGGCTACAGTGAAAGAACCGATGTAGTGGTTGAACCTCGTTTGAGTTTACAATGGTGGCTGAGCATGAAAGACATCGCCTCTCCTGCCCTCAAAGCAGTAATGGAAGAAGAAATAAAATTCTATCCTGGTAAATTTAAAAATGTTTACCGCCACTGGATGGAGAACATCAAAGATTGGTGTATCAGTCGCCAATTGTGGTGGGGACATCGCATTCCCGCCTGGTATGATGCTGATGGAAAATTTGTAGTTGCCATAAATGAAGCCGATGCTATTGCCGCATTTGAAAAAGAACATGGCATTTCAAACGCAACTTTAAAACAAGATGAAGATTGTTTGGATACCTGGTTCAGTAGCTGGTTGTGGCCTTTTGAAGTTTTCAAAGGATACAGCAATCCCAACAATGAAGAGATAAAATATTACTATCCTACGGATACGTTGGTAACGGCTCCAGAAATTATTTTCTTCTGGGTGGCTCGTATGATAATGGCAGGCTTTGAATACATGGAGGCCAAACCATTTCAGGAAGTTTATTTCACAGGTATTGTAAGAGATAAACAAGGAAGAAAAATGAGTAAGAGTTTGGGCAATTCACCCGACTTATTGGCTTTGATTGATCAGTATGGTGCTGATGCCACTCGATTCGGCATTATGATAGCCTCTCCTGCCGGTAATGATATTTTGTTTGATGAATCAGCATTAGAACAAGGAAGAAATTTCAATAATAAAATCTGGAATGCACTCAAGCTGATTAAAATGTGGGAAGGTCGTCAAGCTGAAACCAATACAGATGAAAGCAGTTTTGCTATTGATTGGTTTCAAAACAGATTAAATGAAGTGAGCATTGAAGTGGAAACCATGATGCAGCAATTCAGACTTAGTGAAGCATTAAAAACTATTTACTCTTTGATTTGGGATGATTTCTGCAGCTGGTATTTGGAGTGGATTAAACCAGGCTTCGAACAACCCATTTCAAAAAATGTGTATGAAAAAACGATTGGCTATTTTACTGAATTGATGCAATTGCTTCACCCTTTCATGCCATTTGTATCTGAAGAGATTTTTCACTTGCTTCAGGAAACAAATGAAGACTTATGCATCAAACAATATCAACATGCCAATAAACCAAATGAGGTTGTATTGAATAATGGTTTGTTATTAAAGAATGCCATTAGCGGTTTAAGAGATGTAAGAAACAAACAACAACTCAAACCGAAAGAAAACATCAAGTTATATATCCAGACAGAAAATGCAGCAGTTTTCTCTTCTATTGAAAGCATTTTATCAAAACAGGTAAATGCACAATCGATTGAGTTTACGCAGGAAAATATCAGCGGCTCGTTCACTACGGTAATTGGTAAGGATAAATTTTATGTGGTAACAGAACAACCAATTGACACAGCTTCGCAGAAATCAGATCTAGAAAAAGAATTGAATCACGTAATCGGATTCTTAGCTACAGTAGAAAAGAAATTGGGCAATGAAAAATTTGTTCAAAATGCAAAGCCTGAAGTATTGGCATTGGAACAAAAGAAAAAATCAGATGCTGAAACAAAAATCAAAGTCATTGAAGAAAGTTTGGCGATTTTAAATCAATAAAACTTGTCATTAAAAAGTTAAATCAACACAACAGAAAAATATGTGTTGTACTTTGGCCACTTAATTTAAAAACAATGAAGCAAACTAAATATCTGGTAATTATTTTAACACTTGTGTTATGCTCTAATCTGACATTCGCTCAGCAAAAAACAACAGCTAAAAAACCAACTACAGCCATTAAAATAAAACCACCGAAGCTATTCACTGTTCTTGGCGTTGCTAAAGATTCTGTGGTAATGCCTGTTGAACAAGCAAAGGCTTTGATTGGCGCTACTTTAAAAGTAACTGATGATAAAAACAATCCATTGACTGTGACATATTATCAGTTCTTATACAAAAGAAAAGCCATGACCGAAGATGAGGAAACAGGCAAATTCACTCCTACTTTCAGTATCGCTTCTGATTATTTTACCTCTACACCTCTTCCTGTAAAATGGACTAACATTATCAAGGAAAGTCTTGTTGCTGGAGAAGAATTGTACTTCTTCGATGTTATAGCAAAAGACGCACAAGGTCATCCCTTTTACGCACCCAACGTAAAAATCATTACAAAGTAAATGATGATGAATTGCATTCTTGACAGCAGAGATTTCGAAACCATTCGAGAAATTGCGTTTAAAACCTGGCCAGAAGCTTACAGCAATATTATTACCCAACAACAAATGAATTACATGTTGGAAAAAATGTACGCTATCACTTCATTGCAACACCAACAGGGAAATTTAGGCCATCGTTTTATTTTGGCAATTGATGAAAACAACACTGCTATTGGCTTTGCAAGTTTCTCCACTGTTGAAAATCAAAGCAATCATCACCGACTTCACAAATTATATGTATTGCCCAATCAACAACAAAAAGGTATTGGCAAATTATTATTAGAAGCTATTTACGCTGAAATTAAAAAGAACGGTAACGGTAGTATTGAACTCAATGTAAACCGCTACAACAATGCATTAGCATTTTATCAGAAACTCGGATATGAAATTTTGAAAGAAGAAGATATTGATATTGGGGAGGGATTTTTTATGAACGACTTCGTGATGTTGAAAGATGTTTAAGTCGCTGCGCTGGTTTAACGGTTTAAGTCGCTTTGCTGGTTGAATGGTTAGTTCTTCTCAGCAATGTCTCCTGAAAGGGACGTTGCGTTTTTTAAGGATGGAAGGTTTAAATTGCTGCGCTGCCTGCCTGCCGGTAGGCAGGGTT
>CALPIT020000284.1 GCA_943323705.2 Streptomyces griseus | reverse complement strand
TATGGTGCACAACTGACAGTTAAAAACTTTGGTGGCCTTGTCGAAAAAAGCAACAAACGCGAATACGGCAGAGTGAGCTTCAATGTAGCAAAAGAAGATGTTTTCTTACATAATATTTCATCTGCATCACAAGTGTGGATGAGCCATAGCGATACCATAAAAAAACTTCCTGAAGGATTTGAAATATTAGGAACAACAGACAATATTCCGGTAGCGGCATTCTGTAATAAAACACTATTCCCCCATCCTATTTATGGTTTGCAATTTCATCCTGAAGTATACCATTCTACAGAAGGTAAAACCATGTTGCTTAATTTTCTGACTTCCATTTGTGGTTGCTCACGGGAATGGACAGCCGCTCATTTCATCACCGAAACCGTCGCTTTATTAAAAGAGCAGATTGGTGATAAAAAAGTGGTCATGGGATTAAGCGGAGGCGTTGATAGTACTGTTGCTGCAACCCTCATCCATAAAGCCATTGGCAAAAATCTTTATGGCATTTTTGTAGACAATGGCGTGCTTAGAAAAAACGAATTCACTGAAGTACTTTCTATATACCAACAGTTAGGGTTAAACGTTAAAGGCGTTGACGCCAGAGAACATTTCTATACTAAGCTTGCCGGAAAAGTTTTGCCTGAAGATAAACGAAAAGCAATCGGCGCTGCTTTCATTGAGATTTTTGACCAAGAGGCTCATGCGCTTACAGATATCGATTTTTTGGGACAAGGTACTATCTATCCTGATGTCATTGAATCTGCTGCTGTCCATGGCCCTTCTGTAACCATAAAATCGCATCACAATGTTGGCGGTCTTCCGGAAACGATGAAACTGAAACTGGTTGAACCCTTGCGTTCCTTGTTTAAAGACGAGGTAAGGAAAATCGGCGCAGAGTTGGGCATCCCAGCTGATTTACTAAATCGTCATCCTTTTCCAGGGCCGGGATTGGCAATCAGAATATTGGGTGAAGTCACTGAAGAAAAAGTAATCCTTTTACAGGAAGCCGACCATGTATTTACATCACAATTAAAAAAATCAGGTCAGTACGAAAAAGTGTGGCAGGCGGGCACGATACTTTTGCCTGTAAAAAGCGTTGGTGTGATGGGAGATGAAAGAACATACGAATATACGATTGCATTAAGAGCTGTAACCTCTGTTGATGGCATGACCGCCGATTGGGCACATCTTCCTTATGAATTCCTTGCTGAAGTCTCCAATGACATCATCAATTCTGTAAGAGGCATCAACAGAGTAGTGTACGACATCAGCAGCAAGCCTCCTGCAACAATAGAATGGGAATAATATTTGAAAGAAAAAACTATAACATGCGAATCCTCTTAACTTCACTGCTCGTAATCATAACGCTAACGCATAATTGTATCGCGCAGTCTGTTTCTGAACAACCAAAGAAACAAAAGATAGCCTTATTCGCCCCACTCTATCTAGATTCCGTATTTAAAGGCAATAATTATCAATATGGAAAAAAGTTTCCAAGGTATGCGCTTCAAGGCATAGACTTCGTACAAGGGGCACAGTTAGCACTCGATAGCTTCCCTGTAAATCTTTCTTTTACCGAGTTATATGTATTTGATTCGAAATCAGATTCAGCTAGTATTGAAACACTGATCAGCAATCACAAGCTCGACAACATGCAATTAATCATTGGTGCCGTAAAAGACAACGAGCTCAATCAACTCGCTAGTTTCGCTGAAAACAAACACATTCCATTTATTTCCGCCACATACCCTAATGATGGCGGCATTACGAACAACCCTTACTACATCATTCTTAACTCTACTTTAAAATCACATTGCGAAGCCATATTTAGCTATCTGCTCCAAAATCAAAACAATTCAAAAATTATTCATGTACGCCAAACCGGTAGTCAGGAAGATCGTGTGGCAGGTTACATCAATAATATCAACAAACCAGACAATAAAGCATTGCTTCAAATCAAAACCATGAATCTTGATAGCAATCTCAGTCTAATTAAAACCTCACTCGACAGCACTAAAAAAAATTACATTATTTGCGGTAGTCTTGATGAAGACTTTGCCACTTCAATCGCCTCTATACTTAGCAGTGTTGCTAAGAAATATGACATCACTTTGATTGGGATGCCCAACTGGGATGGGTTTACATCATTTGGAAAAAGCCATAAAGAATCACTAAAAGATTTCCCTGTATACTACACTGCTGCTTATTTCAACCCAAAAACAGATGCATTTAGCAGATCACTACAAGAAGCGTATTTGCAAATCTATAAAGGCAAACCATCAGAATCTGCATACAAAGGATTTGAAATCATGTATGTTTTCTCTAGACTGCTTAATTTATTCCCCGACGAATTCATGGGTCATGTAAATGATCATCTAATCAATGTTTTTTCAGATTTTAATATCATGCCAATAAAGCTCAATAAAAATAGCTCAGCAATTGATTATTACGAAAACAAGCATCTGTTTTTTATAAAGAAGGTTAATGGAGTAGCGGGGAAGGCTTGGTAGGAGCCCCCTCAATCCCCCAAAGGGGTAACTGTTTGGGGTTTGTTGTTTGTTCAAAAGGTTCGAGAGGTTTAATAAGTTCAAAAGGTTGCGTCCTATTCAGCTTATCCAGCTTATCTAGTCTATCTAGGCTATCCAGCATTCGCCTATATCACGCAACGTCCCTTTCAGGAGACATTGCTGAGAAGATGGCGCCATATCCAGTATCCAGCATCAATCATCCAACTTATCTAGCTTATCCAGCATATCAGTCGGAGACTGAAAACTCTTTTAGTCACCGGTCAGTTAGACCGGCGCCATATCCATCCAGCATCCAACATCCAGCATCCAGCATCAAGTATCCAGCATCCAGTATCCAGCATCCAGTATCCAGCATCAAGTATCCAGCCCATCCAACAAAAAAATGCCCACCCTTTCGGATGAGCATTTCATTATCTAAATCATTCACTTAGAACTTCATTACACGTTGTACTTTTTTCTTGTCGCCTTGAATAAATTCAACCATATAAGAACCGGCTTTTAAATCATTACCGAAGCTCATTTGTTGACTATTGGTTAAAGTATAACTCTTCACCATTCTACCTTGCATATCCATGACTCTTACTTTTACAACTTCGCTAGAACGACTATTCAGATTGATAC
>CALPIT020000283.1 GCA_943323705.2 Streptomyces griseus | reverse complement strand
TTTGGATTGTCGCGAATTTTGAAAAAACACATACAAAACCTATTTTAATAGAGGGAAATCCTTTTCTAATTAATATATGAAAAGAAGTTTGGGGGTTATTATTAGGGAATATTGTTATTTGAAGGGGGAAATGGAGAGGTTTAAGTCGCTGACGCTGGTTGAATGGTTTAAGGGTTTAATTCGCTGACGCTGGTTGAATGGTTTAAGTCGCTTACGCTGGTTTGGGGTGCCCTTTGTTCAAAAGGTTCAATAAGTTCACCGACTACTTCTCAGCAATGTCTCCTGAAAGGGACGTTGCGTTTTGAAAATTGATTTGGTAGCATAATGATGCTGAAGTTGGTTTAAAGGCTTAATGTGTTCAAAAGTTTCATTAAACCAGCGAAGCGACTTGAAATAGCGAAGCGAATTCTGCCTAGATTGCTTTTTTAACTAATCATCAAAGAGAAGGATGTTTGAAAGGTTTAAAAAATCAAATCACCTTTAATAGTTTGTCCAAGGTATTTTGTAGCATTTTTTTATCGGGCAAATACAATTGATATTTACTCAACAACACTTTATTGGTTATGCTATCAGTGTAATATTCCACTAAAATTTGATTTTCTTTGGCTCCAAGAATAATGCCGATGGGCTCGTTATCGCCTTCAGTGGACTCTTCTTTTTTGAAATAATTGAGATAGAGATTCATTTGTCCTACGTCTAAATGATCTATTTCACCTCGTTTCAAATCTACCAAAACAAAGCATTTCAGTATTCTATGATAAAAAAGCAAGTCTAAATAAAAATGTTTACCTCCAATACTCATTCGATATTGCCTACCTACAAAGGCAAAACCTTTTCCCATTTCCATAATAAATCGTTGCATATTGGAAATAATTTTTTCTTCAAGTTCACTCTCTAATAACTGGTTTTGCTCAGGGATATTCAAAAATTCCAATACAAATGGGTCTTTCATCAGATCCTCGGCTGATTCAACTACGTGTCCATCTTTTGCTAGTTTTAATACACCTTCTTTGTCTTTGCTCAATGCCAAACGCTCAAATAATGAGCTTTTAATGTGACGTTTCAACTATCTTACACTCCAGCGTTCGAGCTCACATTGTTTTGTGTAAAAACTGATTTCTAAGGAATTGTCTGCTTTTAGAATTTCATAATAATGACTCCACGTCAATAAGTGAGACAGTGTCTCACTTATTGGAAAACACTGGTAGAGTTTACGCATATAAAGCAAATTCGACCTACTAAAGCCTTTTCCATAAGCATCAGTTAAGTCTTTTGAAAGTCGCTCGAAAAGCTGAGAACCATATTCTGCACGTTCTTTTCCTTTTTGCTCAAACTCTACAATATGCTGACCAATACGCCAATAAGTTTGTACCAAAATTGTGTTTACAGTCTGCGAGGCTTGTTGCCTACCACTTTGCAATAAAATACCGATTTGTGTAATAAGTAGTTTATAAGGCATTTAATTTCATCTAATTTTTTTAAATCCAAAATTTTAAATTAAAAAGTCAAAATAGTTCATGTTCCATTTTAAATGGTCAATATTATATTTATGTCAATTAGAACAAAATTAAATTGTTGAAAATAGAGTAACCGGTTATTTCGGGGTAATATTAATTTATAGAGAGTTTCAGTTGGTTCAAGGGTTTAAGGGCTTAAATAGCTTCAGCTACTTAACCCCTTCACATACTCACTCGGTGTTTTCCCTGTATGCAATTTAAATGCCCTGATAAAAGTACTCTGAGAAGTATAGCCAATTTTGGTGGAGATGGCTTCCAAGGTAAGATGATTTGATTTTCCTTCTTTTAATAATAGAATGGCGTGTTCGATTCGTAATTTATTTCTCCAATCTGAGAAACTAAGTTCAAGTACAGTATTGAAATAATAAGTCAGATGATGAGGCGGCATACCTGAAATTGAAGCGATATTCGATAGCTTAAAATCTGGTTCGAGATAATTTTCGTTTTTAATGATATCATTTATGGCTACTTCAATCTTATCTATATAATCTGATGAAAACAAAAGCGGGAGTTCTTTTTTTTCTGTTTTGTCTGATGGCAAGACGTCTTCTGAAATTTCAGCCATGGAATCTGAAGGAGCAGTTTCATTCACAACTTGAATTTCCCTAAAATCATTGGCAAAAACGGATTCTTTAATTTCAATCGGCAAGCCATACATGATATGAGGAAAGAACATCACAATCATATTCATACCGACATAAACGATTGAGGCAAATAGCAAGGCACCACTCGCCTTCTGCAAAAAAATGGATTTGTCATCATAAATCCACATGTTGGCCATGGCTACTGTAAAATTGAGTGTGATGATGGTGATGATCAATGTGAAAATAAACAGCCAGTTGCGAATCAATTTAAACTGAGGAACATTGTAAATCCTGCTAGTACTGCTTCTTTTATACTTCCAAATCAAATACCATAAAGAAGCCGAATAAAAATAAATCTGCAACACATTCAATGCCTGATCTAATTTATGTGGAATAATCACATTCAAGCGAAACTTTGCCATATCCCAGGATTCACTCTGGATGTTTTCGGCAACTAATAATTTATAATTCCAACTTGAAAAAAAATATGGAATATGACCTAAAAAAAATATGATGAATGGCAGAAAATGTAACCAGTCTTTTTTATTCAAATGGCTGTTATCTCGCAACATCCCTCTAACATAAAAAAATGAAAAAGGTCCTATCAAATAAAAAAACGCATGTGTATTGGTGAAAAACGCCACCCAGTTTTTGGATTCTGCGTAAAAGAAAGTAAACGACTCTAATAAATACAAAGAAGAAAAAAATAAGAATCCGGCAAGAAACCTATTGATGCTTTTAAACCCTTTGTTGTAAAACAACATCAACATCGGCAGGAAAAGGCCTAATAAACTGATATAAGGAATGAGATGGTGCAGGGAGATTTATTTAGGGGGCAAATATAGGATTTGTGGTTGAAGGTTAAGAAATGCCAGTTGTTTTTTGTTCAAAATGATGCGCTGGTTTGAGGGTTTAAAACGCTGCGCTGGTTTAAGGGTTTAAGACGCTAACGCTGGTTTAACGGTTTGCATCAACCAGCGAAGCGTCTTAAACCATTAAACATTTAAACCATTAAACCTCATCAGTGCGCAAAATCATGCTCATAATCCCCC
>CALPIT020000282.1 GCA_943323705.2 Streptomyces griseus | reverse complement strand
TTGGTTCCCTGTATATTTTATGAAAAAAGGATTGTTGCCTTATGATGCAAGATTAAAGGCAATGCTTACTATTGCATTGTTTCCAGTATTGGTATTGGCTGCTCAACCTTTGGGCGTTTACAGTTACTGGTTACCTGTTTTATTAATTGGCGTGGGTGCTTCTGCTCATCAGGCATGGTCGGCAAATTTATTTACCACCGTTTCAGATATGTTTCCTAAATCAGCAACAGCTTCTGTAGTTGGCATTGGTGGAATGGCAGGCGGTATTGGTGGTGTGATTGTTACAAAAGTAGGTGGCGCATTGTTTGATCATTATAAAGCAATGGGTCATATCGAAACTGGCTATACCATCATGTTCTCGTTTTGTGCAGTTGCCTATTTGATTGCATGGGTAATTATGAAGTCTTTGGTTCCTAAACACAAGCCTATTGCTTTTTAGGTATACTTCTGGACTATCTTATTTATTTTATTTAAAATTCATCTTAAAAATAGATCTAGATTATTTTTTTGTAACGAATGGCTTTGATTTAATTTTTTTTGATAAGCTGCTTTATTTTTTAATTTGAATAATGAATTTATAACAATCCATGCGTTAAAACATGGGTTGTTTTTTTATCAATTCAACATTTAAAAATAAAAAGACCATTTTTAAATCTATTATTTTATTCAATCGATTATCCCAAATAATTTTATCTTTTGAATTTTCAATTTTGACTTCCTCTTCCCCCGATAACCTTCCCGGTGATTTTTTAATTTATTGGGGTTTCTAGAAAATCATTTGACGTTCATCCCTAATTTTAGGGGGTTTGTCCCAGTTTAATTTGTTTTGTATTGATAAACAATTACTTATAACGTATATATCAAATCGTTATTTGTTAAAATAATCAACAGCTTTGTTAGTATTTGCGATTATTAAAAAGTACTTTTGGCTACCAAATTTTATCCAATCCTTTTTAAAGCAACTGCGATTTCGTTTTTATTACCTCTTTTAACACAGCTATTTAGTTACATAATCAACATTAAGTAATGAGAATTACTCAATGGATTTATTATTTCAAAAAAATAAGATGAATATTTTACATTCGTTTACGCTCCAATTTCGATTAACAGTAATCGTTATCTTTTTAGCACTGAGTTCAAACGCGCAACAAGGAAGCGCATTGAATTTTGATGGTGTTAATGATTACATTACTTCCAATGGTGGACTCATTCCTGTTAACAATAGTGAATACACAGTTTCTGTTTGGGCGCAGCATCCCGGGCAACTGACTTCAAATTCATTTACCCTTGTGTCGCAAGGTGATAAATTTGAAATCACAAAAGGTGTTACGGGCAATATCATTGTTGGAGGAAATCCCACTCAAGCATTTTTTCCTAATGATAACAATTGGCACAATTATACAGTCATCAGGACTTTTTCAAATTTTCAATTGTATATAGATGGAAATTTAGAATATTCAAAAGGTAGCCCACAGCCTAGTCCAACGCCCAATCCCAATAACAATGCAGGAGACTTTCATATCGGTGTTGATCATGTAGGTACTATCAATTTCTTTAACGGAAATATTGATGAAGTTAGAATTTGGGATAGAGCCATTAGTGAAACTGAAATTACCGGAAGTATAAATTGTGAAATCAGTGATTTTCCGTCAGGGCTTTTGCACAATTATCATTTTAATCAGGGCATTGCATATGGTCAAAACAATTTTGGGCAATCTTCTTTTTTATTAGCTGATTCTGGAAATGGGTTGACGAATATTCAACTGGTGAATTTTGCACTATCGGGTACAAGTTCGAATTGGATTACACCGGGTGCTGTTGCAAATGATGTTAGTTGTACGCCACCGCCTCCGCCATGCAACAATCCGTCTGTTCCTTTTTTAACTTCTGGTACAATTTGTAACGGCACTTCTACTGAACTTTCTGTTATTGAAAGTTCATTGAATGATGCTACCAATTGGTATTGGTACGAAAATGGTTGTGAAGGTGCGCCTATTGATTCTGGTTTAAGCATTACCGTTAGTCCTCAGCAAACCACAGCTTATTTTGTTCGTGGTGAAGGTGGTTGCGTAGTTTATGGAACCGGCGAGTGTGGACAAACAACAGTTACAGTTGAAAACTGTCCTCCTCCTTGTGTTGAGCCATCAATTCCTGAATTGTCAGCTAACGTAACTATATGTAATGATTCTTCAACGGTGTTGAGCGTGCTTGGTGGTAATTTAGGTGATGCCACAGATTGGGTATGGTATGAAAATAATTGTGGAGAAGTTGAACCGATTGGATTTGGATTGACCGTAACCGTAACTCCAGCTTTTACGACTACATATTTTGTAAGAGGACAAGGAGGTTGTGTTATTGGTGGACAATGTAATCAAGTAACTGTAACTGTAGAACAATGTGCGCCACCTCCATGTTTTTCGCCTATCATTGTTTCTTTATCAGAACCACCTACTATTTGTAATGGTGACATTACTGAAATTTCTGTAACCGATGGGATATTGAACGATGCAACTAATTGGGTTTGGTATGCAAATATCTGCGGCGAAGGTGAACCAATTGGTTTTGGACAATCTATCTCAGTAAGTCCTATCACCACAACTAATTATTTTGTAACAGGTCAAGGCGGATGTATAATTGGTGGAGAGTGCAGTCAAATAACAGTTACTGTTCAAAGCTGTGAACCTCCCCCATGTTTTGCACCAATTATTATTTCTTTATCAGAATCGCCAACAATTTGTAATGGAACCAGTACTGAAATTTCAGTAACTAATGGGATTTTGTCCAGTGCAACAGATTGGGTTTGGTATGAAAATAGTTGCGAAGGCACACCCATTGGTTCTGGGTTGACCATTACCGTTAGTCCAAACCAAACTACCACTTACTTTGTTCGTGGAGAAGGTGGTTGTGTAGTTAATGAGCCTTGTGCACCCTTGTTAGTAACAGTAAATGAACCAACAACAAGTTCAACTGATGTTACAGCTTGTAACAGTTATAACTGGAATGGAACTGATTACTCAGCATCTGATGTGTATACATTCACAACACAAAATGCAAATGGTTGCGATTCAACAGCGTTATTGAATTTAACTATAACACCACAACCTGCTCAACCAACAGGATTAGCATGTTATGAAACTGCAATCTTCAATGCATCAACAT
>CALPIT020000281.1 GCA_943323705.2 Streptomyces griseus | reverse complement strand
CTCCTGTTGTTGGGAAACGACAAATAATAATATCTGGGCGATTCATCCTGATAATCTTCACCACATCATATAAAATTTTATCGTGGTTCCATATCTTTAAGGCTTCCTCAGGATTTTTGCTATAACCGAAATCATAAGCTCGGGTAAACAATTGTTCGGCACCATCTATTCTTCTTGCTGCCAATAATTCTTGAGTTCTGATTAATCCCAAATCAATGCCTTGTTCGTCGCCGATTAAATTTTGTCCACCATCACCGCGAGTTATACTGAGATAGGCAGTTTTATATAATTTTTCATTAGCGAGATAACCCAATAACCGCGTGTTCTCATCGTCTGGATGTGCTGCAACATATAGTACAGAACCCAATACATTCAACTTTTTTAGTTGTAATAAAATTTCTGAAGAGGTATATGATTTGGGCGTTTGAGAAATGGCATTGGCATGTATGCATAATCCGATGCATAACAAACGAAATATTTTATTCAATGTAACTATAGTTTTAAATTGATTATTGTCCTACCAGAAAAACAGCGTTTGCGATCAGCAATTTTCCATTTTCCCAGAAGCATCTAAAAATTGGATCATCGGCGAAGTATACAATTTTTCCTTGTCCGTAATCCTGAACGCCAATCACAGTACCATCTTTTATTTTAGACTTGATGGCATTTCCAACGAATCCAGAAATAGCGTTCTCTTGTTTAATCACTCCAACATTCCATCCATCTTTTGAGAATTCAAAAACATTGGCATTCATTTTTAAAGAATAGTAATCAGTATATCCAAAAGCCAAGGGATGGCTGTCATCGATAGTTAATTTATAAATAGCTCCTGGGATATTTGTGGAAACATATTCGCGTTCTCTGTTTTCGTAACGTTTGATATCCGCATAAGATGCTTCTTTAGATTCTTCATTTTCTTTTTTGGATTTAATGCCCCATTCGCCACTTGCCATTTGGGTAACCGCATTTTCGATGGCGATTAATTTACCACCATCTTTAACCCAATTTTTCAAATTACTTTCTTTTTCTGCAAGAATTTTATAATATCCATCAGGCATGATGATTACATCTATCTCTTTTAAACTCTCGTTGGCTAATGTATTGGCATTGACCAAATGAATCGGATAATCCAATTCCTGATCAAATAAATGCCATACCTCACCGGCAGCCGTAGACGAAACATCTTCTCCTGTTAACATGGCCACTCTTGGTGCATATAATAAACGATTTTTATCAGAACCGAAATCCACACCGGCATCCATAAAGCCTGAACCAACAGCTGTTACATTTGATCCCGTTTGACCCGCAAGCATCAACATGTTGTCGATTTTATTTTCATTGCCTTTTCTAATTACAATCAACGAACCTTTATTGTAAGTCTTTCCATTTAAAGAAAAATTCTTCTGAGCAGATCTTACTTTAATACCATTTTTTAATAATCCTGCAAGTAATTGACCATCTTTAAAAGAGTTGTATTCAAGTATGTATGCATATTCGTTATTAGCTGGCATTACATTATTTGAAGCCGCTGATGATGTTTGTCCGGCAATTTTTTCTTTTACGGCATAAGCATCTACACCATAGGCATAAGGCAAAGACCAAGCTGTGATATCATAAGTAGCTGAATCAATTAATTTGGATTGAGGTTCGAATAATACCCTTACTAGATTTCCTTTTGATTGTAAAGTTGAAATCAACAAATCTGAACCACTTGTTGAGTAAGCCTCTTCTTTACCTGTGTTATACCTGAAGCCTTTCACAGCAGTTCCTAGTTTGGCATAACTGAATTCAATATTATTTTTCATTAGCAATTCAACCAACGAAGCAGTTCTGTTTTTGTTGGAGCTGTTGATGATAAAAGTCTTGTAATTGCCGCTGCCATTGGTTTTTACATCCTCAAAATATTTCTTAAACTCCTGATTCAATTTCATGGCATTGGCAGAAGAGATTTCAATCGTGCTCATGCTTGTTGTAAAATGATGAGCAATTCTATCCGTAAGTTTCACTGTGTCATCTTTATTCACTTTTACATCCAAGCCACCGCTTGAGTTTCCTGCCTGTTCGTAAGTCATGCCAATTGAACCATTGTAAACGGGATAAGTATCTCCATAAGAAGGATAGAACAAATCAAATATTTCTTTGGTAAAGTACAGCCAACCGTTTTTATCAAAATATTTTGCATGATTTTTTCCGATACTTACCTGGAAATTTCTTTGCCAAGGCGTGATCACTTCGTGGTAAGGTTCTACGGCCGGAGCGAAATAATAGTTGTCGGCGTAATTCTGCTCATGAAAATCGCAATGCACTTGTGGCAACCATTCGTTGTACACTTTAATGCGTGAGCGGCTTTCCACTTGTGTTTGCCAAGCCCAATCGCGATTCAAATCGAAATTATAATGATTGCTTCTGCCACCGGGCCAAGGCTCTTGGTGTTCTCTTGAAATCAAATCTACATCCGGATTTTTTCCAGCGATTTGATTGTACCAGTTTACATAACGATCGCGGCCATCAGGATTCAAACAAGGATCAATGATGACTACCGTATTTTTCAACCAATTATTGGCTTCATTGTTTTTCCCAGACAACAATTCAAATAAAACCTTCATGGCTGTTTCGGTAGAACTGGTTTCATTTCCATGAACGTTGTAACTCAACCAAATTATAGTTGGCATGGAAGGATCTCCGGGTTTATCGGTAAGTACACCTGCATTTCTCAAATTATTTTTTCTAATGTCTTCAATACGACTCATATTTTCAGGAGCAGAAATGACCGCCATCAACAACTCTCTTCCTTCATTGGTGGTGCCGTAAGTTTTCAACTGCATTTTATCTGGAAAAGCAGCAGCAGCCATTTTGAAATAATTTACCATTTTGTAATGGACGGTATATTTTGTACCTAAGCCATATCCCAGAAAAGCATCAGGAGATTTTAGCTGTTGAGCATTTGTTGACAATGCAAAAAAACAGATTAAGGCCGCGAAAATTGACTTCATACTATTTTGTTTAAGGTGGTAAATTTATTAAAACTATGGGTACTTTTGGAAAAATTGTTTTGAGGTGGATAGAGCTGGATAGGCTGGATAAGCTGGATAGGCTGGATAGGCTAGATAAGCTGGATAGGCTGGATTAATTCAACATCATCTCCCTTGCATTTTCTAGAGCAGCTG
>CALPIT020000280.1 GCA_943323705.2 Streptomyces griseus | reverse complement strand
GGGTTTAATTCGCTGCGCTGGTTTAAAGGTTTAAATCGCTGCGCTGGTTGAAGGTTGCTTCGATAGGGAAACCGTTAAACCATTAAACCATTAAACCTTAAACACTCAAAAGAGCTTACAACCTTAATGCTTGCTTACACTCCTTCCCTAACGGGCTTACAGAAGAATTTAGAAAATGAGTAAGCGTGCCGTTTTCATCGATAATATATTTACAAAAATTCCAGGTTGGCGCTTGATCATTCCAGCCGTTTTGCGATTTTTCACTGAGCCATTTATACACCGAAAGCTGATTGCTGTTTTTGATGACAATTCCTTTTTCTGCCAATGGAAAGGTTACTCCGTAATTAATTTTACAAAATCCTGCAATCTTTTCGTTTGAATATTTTTCCTGATTACCAAAATCATTTGCAGGTACTCCAATGATGACCAAACTATCTTTATGCTGTTGGTACAAAGTTTCCAGCTCTTCGTATTGTCCGGTAAAACCACAATCAGATGCAGTATTGACAATCATGATTTTCTTTCCTTTCAAAGTCGAGAAATCAAGCATGTTGCCGTTTATTAATTGTGTGCCCAAAGAATAAAAATTCACAACAGGTTTTATTTGTTGTTCACCAACATTAGTAAGTATTGTTGATTTACTCACTTTCATAATAACGGGATAAAACAACTTCGTTGCTCTTTGTCTGAAATTCATGTTTTTATTTTTTTGTGTAGGTGTAACAACGAAAACAATTACTCCTGCGATGAGGATTAATGAACCGATGAGGATGCCCTTCATTATGTTGGATTTAATTTTTAGTGCCAATTTTTTATCTGATCATTTTTTTCAACAAACTTAATTTTCCTTTCAAAGGTGGATATTTCATAGAAGGATCAAACCAGTTAGGAGATTTCAATACTGATTTCTGATGACTAAATGTTTCGAAGCTGAATTTACCATGGTATCTTCCTATGCCGCTAAATCCTCTACCACCAAAAGGTAAATTTTTATTCATGAAATGCAAGCCGGCATTGTTGACACAACCACCTCCAAACGCCACATCATTGAGCCAATCTTTTTCTTTTGATCTATCTGTAGTGAACACATAAAATGCCAGTGGATTCTTATTCAGTGAAATGATTTTCAACGCTTCTTCTTTTGAATTGAAGCTGACAATCGGCAATATCGGACCGAAGATTTCTTCCTGCATGATAGGACTATTCAATTCAATATTATCCATTATTGTTGGTTCAATAAATAATTTAGACAAATCATGCTTACCGCCGTGCAATATTTTCCCTTGTTGTAAATACGCGATCAATCTGTTGAATTGTTTTTCATTGATGATTTTTCCATAATGTTCTGTCTTTGAAACATCTGATCCATAGAATTGAATTGTCGATTCAATCAATGCATTCACCATTTTTTCTTTTATCGATTCATGTACCAAAATATAATCGGGCGCGATGCAAATTTGACCGCAATTGGAGAATTTGATAGACGTAATTCTTTTAGCTGCAACTTTGATATCTGCATCAGCTTCAACTACGCAAGGAGATTTGCCACCGAGCTCGAGCGTTACAGGAACCAACTCTTTAGCTGCAAGCTGATAAACCGCTTTGCCAATGGCTGTACTACCGGTAAACATTACATGATCAAATACAAATTGATTCATCATTTCGGGAACTGTTACTGCACCATCACCTTCAACAAATAAAATATAATTCCTGTCGAAGGTTTCTTCAATCATTTTCTTCATCAAAGCCGATGTTGCCGGCGCGAAATGTGAAGAATGCAACACTATGCAATTTCCTGCGGCCATAGCACCTACTGTAGGTTTTAGTAATAATTGCAAAGGATAATTCCAGGGACTTATAATTAATACAACGCCTAATGGTTCATTCTGAATAAAACTTTTCGAGGGGAAGTTAAGTAAGTTGGTTGGGACTTTCTTCGGTTCCATCCAGTGGTGTAATTGGTCAATGGCATTATTAATTTCTGCAAGTAATAGTCCATTTTCAATTGCCCAACAATCTTCGGGAGATTTTTTCAAATCTGCATATAAAGCTTGATAGATGTCGCTTTCGTATTTTTCAACAACTGATTTGAATTTCAGTAATTGAGATTTTCTGAATTCGTATGATTTTGTGGCGCCGCTTTCGAAGAAATGGCGGATTGTGTTTAAATTATTTACGGATGACATTTTGGAAAATTTGGTTAAAGGTAGTGAAAGTGTGTGGACGTAATATTGCGATATTGCAATATTGCAATATCGCAATATTACGTCCGTCCAACTCGAACAGCCAAATATTTCCACTAAAGTTTATTTACTCCCAATGAACTTTATTCATACACCAATAAATAAATATTTATCTTTCAAAAAAATGAATACATAATACAATGACTGACGAACATTACATGAAACTCGCCATTGCAGAAGCACAAAAAGCATTCGAAAAAGATGAAGTGCCCATTGGAGCTGTTGTTGTGTTGCAAGATAAAATTATTGCGAGGGCTCATAACCAGGTAGAGCTTCTTAACGACAGTACCGCACATGCAGAAATTCTTGCTCTTACTACTGCTTATCAGTTTTTGGGCAGTAAATATTTACCCGAAGCTACTTTGTATGTAACCGTAGAACCTTGTCTGATGTGCAGTGGCGCCTTATACTGGAGCAAAATCGGCAGAATCGTATTCGGTGCTTATGATGAAAAAAACAGTTACAGAAGAAGCACCGGAACCAATAACCCTTTTCATCCCAAAACAGAAATTGTTGGCGGTGTGATGGAAGAGGATTGTGCAGGGTTGATGAAGGAGTTTTTTAAGAGGTTGAGATAAAGGGATTGGGAATTAGGAGTTTGGAATTAGGATTTTCAACACACAATTCCAATCATACTAATTCCAAATTACTGTATTCAATTTTCTTCTCAACAATGTCTCCTATAAGGGACGTTGCTTTGGATATAGCTGGATAAGATAGATACTGGATACTGGATACTAGATACTGGATACTGGATACTAGATATTGGATGCTGGATAAAGGATGAAGGTTCTACAATATACTAACTAGTGGGTCTGTAAATTAAACTGTGTCAAAAATAATTTTGCTCCAGTAAAAAAGAGGTAACGACGGCTCCCTTACATAGAGCAAGGCGTTGCCTCTTTTTTACGACGAATGTTAGAGGTC
>CALPIT020000279.1 GCA_943323705.2 Streptomyces griseus | reverse complement strand
TTAATTATAATTCTGCGATCGCTAAATCCCATCGTTTGTGCCACCTGAATATATTCAAGATTTCTGATGGACATAACTTGTCCCCTTACCAGTCTTGCCACACCAATCCACATCGTTAACCCAACAGCAATGAATATCTGCCAAAAGCCTTTGCCAAAAGCAATAGTAAATGCAAATACGAGCAATAATGTTGGAATGCTCCAGGTTACATTGATTAACCACATGATAACTTCGTCTATTTTACCCCGATAGTAACCTGCTATTGCACCTAATGTTACACCTAATAATAACGCTACAATCAGCGCCACAAATCCAACAGACAAACTAACCCTGCTGCCGATCATCAATCTACTTAGTATATCTCTTCCAAAAGCGTCTGTGCCTAACCGATAAGTTTTGGTTATAAAATGGTTTTTGATGTTTTCGGGGTGGTTGTTAGTGATGGTATTGATGTTGAACTCTTGTGAAACGGAGGTGTCATCATCTACATATTTTTCTACAAGCAACCGATTGCCATTGATGTGATAATTATTGATAGGAATATAATGATACTTTGAATTTTTTCCATGCAATAAAGTTTGCCAAATTCCATTAACAACATAATTAGGATTGTTAACCAATAGAAATTGTTGTGTGAAACCGGGAGGCTTTGCTTGTATTTCCAACGTTTGTAAATCCGCATTGCTTGAATTATCGGGTGCCAACCAATAACCAAAGAGGGCGATAAATAAAGTAAACAAGATAAATATCAAACCTGCTATTGCGGGCTTGTTTTTCTTAAGCCTTAGCCAAACGGAAGACCAGAATGTATTTTCTTGTTGAAGCATGATGAAAGGTAAAACAATTTTTACGTTTTGAATAAGCCCCTAAAATCCCCCCAAGGGCGACTTTTTTCTTCAGTCTGAGACTGTTAGTTCTGTTCGGCACCAGTCAGAGACTGGCGACATTTATTTTAACGACCTTCCCTTCCATTTATAACTTCCAAATTTCCCCATCCATCCGGCAACAACTGTGTATAAAATATGAAATGGTTGAAACAAAGGAAACCACCATAATAGTTTATTATAGCCGAAGAAACGTGAAACTGGCATGAGGAAATAGAGTTCTGAAATTGTTTTAATGATGAGTAAGACAAAGAATGAGAAATCAAAATTAAAAATTAAAAATTCAAAATTGAAAACCATTCCACAAATAAACATTACTACTAAAAGAAGATTTATCAGATATACCAGCAACAATACAGGGAACAAAGATTTGTCTTCGTATTTATCAGCCTTGCTGGCCCATCGAATGCGTTGGTTGATAAAATTGGCTATACTTGTTTCAGGTTGTGTTTCAACAATTACGCTTTTAGATTTCAGAAACAGAATTTCATTTTTATAATTTTTGGATACTTTATGCATCAGCAACATGTCGTCGCCGCTGGCAATGTGGTCGATGCCTTCAAATCCATTTACTTCATCAAATACTTTTCTTGTGTAAGCAAGATTTGCACCATTACACATTCCGTGAATTTTTTGATGAACGGCAGCTCCAGTAATTCCCTGTAAACTCATGAAATCTAGAGTTTGAAAGCGTCCTAAAAAAGAATGATTGTTTTTAATGACAACCGGCATTACAATCATTTTCGGATGATGTAGTTCATAAAACGCAGCAATTGTTGACAACCATTTTTCAGACATGATACAGTCTGCATCAGTTGTGATGATTACATCTCCTTTTGAATTTTTTATGCCGATGTCAATAGCTGCTTTTTTATAAGCAATCGTTGCTTTATCTGCAAGACGCAATGGAATAAGTTGAATTTGATTATTTAAAAATGGCTTGATGACATCAACAGTTTTGTCAGTTGAATGGTCATCAACAATAATCAATTCAAAAAGATGAGATGGATAATTTTGTTTTAGAATGGCCGCAATCAATTGGCCAATATTATTTTCTTCATTTCTTGCCGCAACAATTACTGATATAAAAGTTTTGTTTATTGTTTCTCTATGAATAAAATCAGGAATATTTTGCCAGCTTTTTCGGTAATGAAACAGCAGTAGCACGTATCCAACCATCAATAATGCAGCAAATAACAAAATGAGTAATGACATATCAGCGCTAATAATTTATAACTGCAGAATTAATTTTAAGAAGGTTGATTACAAAAATAATTATTTAGGAATGAATCTATTAACTAACTTTATGCCCGGCCTTTATCCCGTCTGAATACCTGCAATATTAAACAACAGACTATGAATACAGACACCAAAACAAATCAGACAATTAATGGCGGAGAATGGTTGATAAAAGAGAGTAACACGACCGACATTTTTATTCCCGAAGATTTTAATGAAGAGCAATTGATGGTGAGAGATATGTGTGCCCAGTTTCTGAGCACAGAAATCATTCCCGTTGTAAATAGAATCGATCAACTTGAGCCGGGATTGATGGCCTCTTTGGTGAATAAAGCTGGAGAGCAAGGACTTTTAGGCATTTCGGTTCCTGAAGCATTTGGCGGCTCTGGTAAGGATTTTATTACCTCAACATTGGTTAATGAAGGTCTTGGTGGCGGCTTTTCCTTCAGTGTTGCCGTAGCTGCTCATACAGGAATTGGCACTTTACCCATTTTATATTTTGGAACGGAAGCACAAAAACAAAAATACATTCCCAAGTTAGCTTCTGGAGAATGGAAAGCTTCTTATGGACTAACTGAACCTAATAGCGGCAGTGATGCATTAAGCGTTAAGTCATCGGCGGTGCTCTCTGCAGATGGCAAACATTATATATTAAACGGACAGAAATGCTGGATTACCAACGGCGGTTTTGCAGACATTTTTACTGTTTTCGCCAAAATTGATGGCGACAAATTTACAGCCTTTGTTTTAGAAAAAGGCATGGAAGGATTTACGCAAGGTCCTGAAGAACATAAAATGGGGATCAAAGGTTCATCTACAGTACAATTGTATTTTCAGGATTGTAAAGTTCCTCTTGAAAATGTATTGGGTGAAATTGGAAAAGGACACATCATTGCTTTCAACATTTTAAATATCGGCAGATTGAAATTATGTGCAGCCGTTTTGGGTGCAGGTAAAATGTCGTTGAATGCAACAATCGAATATGCCAAAACGAGGGAACAATTTAAAAAACCTATTGCTGAATTTGGCGCCATTCAACACAAACTATC
>CALPIT020000278.1 GCA_943323705.2 Streptomyces griseus | reverse complement strand
TATTAACCTTACAGCCTTCATTCAGATATGGATTTTCGAATCATCATTTCAATTCTTGGGCAACGGTTACATTTGCCCGAAAAGATACATCGGCAGGAGATGATACCAAAAATACGATTTGGGATTTTTCTGGTGGTAAAAGAGTTTCACAGTATAACAAAAATCAGCCAATATTGCCCATAACCAATACCGTTAGTACGTTGGGATCCGGTAAAAATTACATGAAAACTTATGAGAACATTTATGCTAATGTAGTATTTAGTCAGTTTTTTGATAATGGGTTGAAATTCTCTGTACAGGCATTATATGAAGATAGGCTTCCCCTTTACAACACAACAAGTTATGTTTCCAAGAAAAAAGACACCGTCAATCTGACTGAAAATTTTCCTACAGATAGAGTAGGCGCTGGAGATATTTTTCGTTATCAAGTATTTAATGCTTCATTTAGAATTGTATTTAGACCCGGACAGAAATATATTCAACTACCAAAAGGCAGAATTCCGTTGGGTTCAAAATTTCCTGAATTGTCATTTACTTACACAAAAGGAATTAAAGGATTTTTAGGAAGTGATGTAGATTTTGATAAATGGCGTTTTTCTATGAGTGATGATAAGAATCTAAAATTGGCAGGTACTTTGAAATATCGTTTTGCTACAGGTGGTTTTTTTAATAGCAAAAAAGTTTTTATACACGACTACCATCATTTCATGGCAAACGGTTTGAAATCAGCATCTGAATATGTGAAAAGTTTTCAACTGACTTCATCGTATGAACATTCCACTACGGCTCCATTTTATGTAACTGGGAATATAGAACATCATTTTAATGGTTTGCTCACCAATAAAATTCCTTTCCTCAAAAAATTAAATTGGAATTTGGTAGCAGGTACAAACGGAATCTATGTTGATAAGAATAATAATTTCATAGAAGGATTTGTTGGTCTGGAGAATATTTTCAAATTCATCAGAATTGATTATGTTTCTGCATTAGATAATGGAAAAACGAGAAGAAACGCGATTGTAATCGGTGCAGATGGTCTTTTGGGTTCTGTTTTAAACACCACATTCCGTTCGGATTCGCAAGATTTTATTAATCGTATCGGTTTTTAATTTTCATTTTGTTTATTTACTTTTGACCATAATTTGGTTTGCCCTGCAAGCATCCAATCTTTTATCAGATTTTCCGGCAACGGAATCAAATTCAAATTTATGGCAGTATTACACAATCGTGTTTCCCAAGAGGAACTCAAGAAGCTTCTGTATGAGGAAACTGAATTTCGCATCACCATTTCTTTTTATCAGTATTTTTTTATTGAAGATCCGCAGTCGTTTAGAGATGAGTTTTACAAAGGGCTGAATGCCATCAAAGTCTTTGGTCGTATTTACATAGCTTCAGAAGGTATCAATGCACAAGTAAGCGTTCCAGAAAGTAATTTCGACGCCTTTAAAAATTTTCTCTACTCATATCAAGCTCTTAATGGCATTCGTTTGAATATAGCTGTGGATGATGATGGCAAATCTTTCTGGGTGTTGAAAGTGAAGCTTAGAAATAAAATTGTCGCAGATGGGATTACTGATCCTTCATTCGATATGGCGAATAAAGGCAAGTATGTAAATGCGGAAGAATTTAATCAATTAACAGCCGATCCTGAAACTGTTGTCGTGGACATGCGCAACCATTACGAATTTGAAGTTGGGCATTTTGAAAATGCAATAGAAATCCCATCAGATACTTTCAGAGACCAATTACCCATGGCGGTATCTATGCTTGAAGATAAGAAAGACAAAAACATCATCATGTATTGCACAGGCGGTATCCGTTGTGAGAAAGCAAGTGCGTATATGCTACACCGTGGATTTAAAAATGTGTTTCATCTTGAAGGTGGTATTATTCATTATGCCAATAATGTAAAGCAAAATAGTTTAGACAATAAATTTCACGGAAAGAATTTTGTATTTGACGATAGGCTAGGAGAGCGCATCACCGACGAAATTATTGCCAAATGTCACCAGTGTGGAAATCCAGCAGATGATCATACCAACTGTAAAAACGAAGGTTGTCATTTGCTATTTATTCAATGTGATGAATGTTCAAAAAAATTCCAAGGTTGTTGCAGCGAAAAATGCCACGAGATTATTCAATTGCCTCAAGAAGAACAAAAGCAATTACGCAAGGGGATTGATAAGGGGATGATGGTGTTTAATAAGGCGAGGAGGAGGAGGCCGGAGGGGGATGGGAGTTAGGGGTTGGGGGGGGATAGGAATTTGGAATTAGGAATTGGGGAATTAGGAATTGGGTAGTTGGGATTTATTTCTTAGCAATGTCTCCTGTAAGGGACGTTGCGTTGGATTTGCCACAAAGACACCTGCGCAACAGTTCGAGATGATTTTTAAATATATAATAAGAAAGTAAAAATAAGGAATTAGAAAGAGGCTATTCTCTCATTGCAATTTCTTTTTCTTTACTAATAAACGCTAATTAGACTCTGTTTCTCAGCAATGTCTCCTGCAAGGGAATATTTCGTTTTTATGGAAATAGGCTGGATAAGCTTGATAAGCATCCTCAACCACAAACAGTAAACAACAAACCAGCGTAGCGTATTAAACCCTTAAACCTTTAAACGATAAGTAACCTTCGGGGGATTGAGGGGCTAAACATTAAACCTAAAATGCATCACATCTCCATCTTGCACCAAATATTCTTTTCCTTCTATTCTTAATTTACCATTATCACGGCAGGCGGCTTCTGAGCCTAAGCTTACAAAATCATTATAAGAGATTACTTCTGCTTTGATGAATCCTTTTTCAAAATCAGTATGAATGACACTTGCAGCTTGTGGTGCTTTCCAACCATGTTGGATAGTCCAGGCACGAACTTCTTGCACACCGGCGGTGAAGTAAGTAGAAAGGTTCAATAATTTATAAGTAGAGTGAATTAATCTATCTAAAGCAGGTTCAACCATTTTATATTCTTCCATGAACATTTGCTTGTCGTCCGCAGTTTCTAATTCAGCGATTTGAGCTTCGATAGCGTTGGTCATCACAATTACTTCGTTGCCTTCATTTTTTACGGCTTCGATTAATGCCTGAGAATATTTGTTACCGGTATGCATAGACGCTTCATCAACGTTTGCTACATACAAAATAGGTTTGTCTGTTAACAGGAATAAATCAGCAAT
>CALPIT020000277.1 GCA_943323705.2 Streptomyces griseus | reverse complement strand
TGGTGAGCGTTCTAAAAAATATATAATCCATTAATTTATTTATCCTTTCCTAATTTAAACATGATACCACCGCCCAATCCAAATTGAAAAACAGAGGAATTGGTATTGATGGCTGCTCCAGAACCACCTGTGCCAAAATACAATCCACCGCCAATTGATTGAACAGCAGAGGATACCTGAGCTTGAAATTTGATACCCACTTGTTTTGTAGCCCAAACGTTTACACCTGATTTTAAACTCCATGCGAATTTTGTAATATTACCTGTTGCGAGAGTAGTAGGATTTTTATAGTTAAAAATAACAACTCCAATCTGAGCACCTCCGTATGGTTCAATCATCTTGCTTTTAGTATCAAAATATCTATTGCTACCCAATAAAATATAGTTGGTTGCCAAGCTGTAGTTTGTATTCTTTTTTCCGCCTTGATAGTAAGTCATATTTGCGTATGAATTCATTCTTAAATAAGTGAGTTCAATACCATAATCATCATCAACCATAAATTCTAACCCACCACCATACATGAAACCATCTTTTAAAGTACCAGTATAATAATCGTTGTCATCTGCGTAGAAATCAACTCTGTCTTTAAAAGCATAAGAACCATAAGTGTTGATTCTTAATCCCTGAGAAAATGAGCTAATGGTAATCATGCTCATAAGTAAAAAAAGTAGTCCTTTTTTCATATAGTTTGTTTTTAATGAGGATGTAAATTAAAGTAAACGAATTACATATCAAAAATCATTAGAATCGGAATCCCACTTGTATCAAATATCTAAAATTGAAACTGGTTACTCCAGTGCTCGATGTTTTTCCGAAATCATCTGGAATGACAAAATCGTAACCTGGTAATTTGTCAGCAATGGCATTGTTTATTTTGGCGATCAACGCTAATTTATCAGGAGTCGGTAAATTAGTGTCGAAGCCGGTTTTTAGAGTATAAGCAGCTACACCCGGACCCATAAGCACAAAGTCGAGAGAAAGACGATTCCACAAAACAAATTGATAGCCTAATTCTGCACCAAAAGTATGTATGTTAAGTGCAATATCGGTGTTAATGCTTCCACTAGTAGTTGAAGTATTAAATGCCCAAGTATTTTCCTTTTGAAAAGAATTGAATGAATAATAAGGAGCCAGATAAACGCCTCTTGGGGCATTGTATTTATTTTCTTTTCCTAAATAAAATCTGTATTCTACAGCCGCATGGAATCCTGCATTTTTATTGCTGCCTGTAACACTCATAGAATCAGAACTGAGGCCTGTAAATTTAGGAAGAGATGTTGATCCTAGATTTATTGACAGGCTACGTTTTTTATTTAGAACTCTTTCATAACCTAAAATATGTACATTCTTTCCAAAAATAAATGGATTGGTAATGTTGTATTTAATGGTGTTTTTATATTCTTTTTTTGTTGCTTGCTGGGCATTTACTGATACAGTAATCAGAAGCAATAAGAAAAACAATCCTTGTTTCATTTTAAGTGTTTATTTTTTTAATCATTGAAATTAAAGAAAAAAAGCGGCTCCTGCTCTGTAAACATAAATTTCATTGGTAAAGTCAGGGTTGAAAGAAATGTTCAATTTTAATTTATTGGGGACTACAATTCTGTTTAAACTGAAATCACCCGACCAAAATGATTTCCATGTACCATTGGTATTAATAAATGAAGGGGTGGGATTGATAAACATAAATGTTCTTTTGCTGAAAGAAAACGAACCATTTAACTGTAATCCAACACCATTTGATCTAAAGGAAATGCTGTCTGCAAAGTAATTGGGTTTGGTTAGGTGCACATAACCAACTCCTGGAAATACGGCAAATCTTGCTGTGACGATATAACCAATTACGGCGCCAGCAGAAATGGACCAGCTCCCGATACCTAAGCCATCTTTCACAGAACCTGTTGGTGCCGTGATATCTAAAAATGGAGCAAAGGCAATTAATCTTGGTGTGATATTTCTTTTCACTGCTGAAAAATAGCGAACACGCAAATCAGAAAGGCCGGTTTTTTTAGTAGCCATACTGTGTAAAAAAGGAACCTCTATGATAAACAAATTATCTGCATTAGCGGCATACTGAATATTGAATCGGCTGCCATATAAATCACTTCCATTTTTTATATTCTGATATTCTGGCAATACGTTTACTTGTGTATATAGATTGGTTGGCTTTGATGCATCAATATCTTTTTCTGCAGGGATGGGTTCAATAATCCTGGTGGTATCTTGAGCTTTTGAAGCCATTGAAATGAGTAGGAAAGCGAAAAAGTAAAGTAATTTTTTCATTGTAAAATATATAGATTGGATAAAAGTAGGAAGAAAATTAAATAAAAATTATCTACCGAAAGTTAGAGCTTGAAGTTAAATCAATCTGTTTTTAAAATCAATTGCCAATTAAATATCCCCATGCGCGATCAAACTCAATGGCGGCTCCTCCTGTATTATTTTTGGGTACATAAGCATCTAAACAAGTCACATTGTGATCAGGGAATAACACAATGGTTGCAGGTGTAGCTGTTGTGGTTAATGTATGACTATTTGAATAAGGCGGCTGATTGGAATCGATGCTCACTGCCGGTCCGGTAAAACCCATATCGGCTAACTGCGTTTGTACATTGGCGTAACTGAATATTTGGTCAGCGATGCCATTGATGGAATACAATCTGGAAACATCGGTAGCGCCAGGCTGTGCAACCCAATCTGCACTTCTGCCTAAATTACCATTCCAGTCGATTGAAGAAAAGCTGATGGCTCTTTCTACACTTACTTGTTTTGAAATGTACAACGCATGTCCGCCTCCTTGTGAGTGACCAGCAATTACGATTTTACTCCAATCGATTTCATTATTCAACATGAATTGACCCCAATTATGAGTCGTGTCTTGTAGTTGTAAATAAACCAAAAGATCATGTAATCTTGTTTTAATGCAATTTGAAAAATTCACATTCACACCTGAAGACTGATCTGTACCATCAAAAATTTCCTGACGACATTTTCCAAATTGAGTATTATCTGCATTAGAAGCTGCTGCAGTGTACAAATCACTATTATTAGGATACATCAAGCCAATGGAATGATAACCCATCGACGCCGCTTTTTTTACAATCAATTTATAAAATTGTGGAGAACCTGTAGTACCGGGAAGAAAAACGAAAAGTTTATTTTTTAAAGCAAACGTATCTACATAAACATAATGCTG
>CALPIT020000276.1 GCA_943323705.2 Streptomyces griseus | reverse complement strand
TTTGGCAATATTAGGTACAGAGCGTCATGAAAGTCGTCGTGTCGACAGACAGCTTCGTGGTCGTGCTGGTCGTCAAGGTGATCCGGGTACTACAAATTTCTTTGTGTCTTTGGAAGATGATTTGATGCGTATGTTCGGTAGCGAAAGAATTGCAGGTCTCATGGACAGAATGGGTTACAAAGAAGGCGAGGTGATCCAGCATAGCATGATTACCAAAAGTATCGAACGTGCACAGAAAAAAGTGGAAGAAAACAACTTTGGTATACGCAAACGCTTACTCGAATATGATGACGTGATGAACAAACAACGTAACGTGGTTTACGGAAGAAGAAACCATGCCTTGTTTGGTGAAAGACTAGCACTTGATTTAGACAATGCATTTTATGGGGTTGCGGCTAATTTGATTCAGAATGCAAAAAATGGCGGTAGTCATGAACAATTCAAATTGAATGTCATCATGCAATTGGGCATTGATACAGCCATTACTTCAGTAGAAGTTGATAAGGATGATCAAAACGAATTGACCGAAAAATTATATCAAGAGTCGATGACACATTATGGCATGAAAAAGAATAATGTGGTGGCTCAAACCATGCCTTTGATTTCAAATATCAGAAAAGAACAAGGTAATCATATTGAAAATGTATCCGTTCCATTTACAGATGGAAAGAGAGGTATTCAAGCATTGGTGAAACTTGATAAATATTTCGAAACTGAGGGTAAAGAATTGATGAATGCATTGGAAAGAAATATCACATTAGCATTAATTGACGATGCATGGAAAGAACATCTTCGTGCTATGGATGATTTGCGCCACAGCGTGCAAACTGCAGGTTACGAACAAAAAGATCCTTTGGTGATTTATAAAATTGAAGCATTCAGCGCTTTCAAAGTAATGAATGACAAAGTGAATGTTGATATCGTTGGCTTCTTAAGTCATGCAGGAATACCCGTAGAACAATCACAGCCCGGACAATTAAGAGAAGGCAGAGAAAGAAAGACAGACATGAGTAAAATGAATGTCAACAAAGCGGAAATTGACGAAGCCGGACAAGATTATGCTGCCAATCAAAATGATTATTTTGATCCATCAGCACCGATAAAACAAGAGCCTGTGCGCGTGGAACCAAAAATTGGACGCAATGATCCTTGTCCTTGTGGAAGTGGTAAGAAGTTCAAGCAATGTCATGGAAAGGATGCATAATAATTGTAACTTTCTGAATGTTGGTTCTATGAAATAAAATCAGATGGTTTTGAAAACTAATCAGGTTAACAAATTATATTTTTCAAATGCGTAAAAATTATTTGCTATTACTTTTATTTCAGTTGCTTTTTATCTATTCCTTTGCACAGGAAAATACAAATGATACAATTGTAGTTTCAACCACGCATTCCATTTATAAAGACAAACGTGTTGATGTCTTTGGAAAAAAAATGGCCGAATACAATGAGAGCCTCGCTTTGAAAATACAGCTGGTAAATGGTTATAGGTTGATGTTGTTGAATACTACTGATCGCGATCTCGCCATGAAAGTAAGAACTACTTTATTGCAGCAATTCCCCGAGCATAAAGTGTATATGACTTTTCAATCTCCATACATCAAATTGAAGATTGGAAACATCATCGATAAAAATGAGGCTGAAAAACTTAAAAAGCAAATCACCGATTTGAATATAGTTACTGGAAATATTTACTTGTTGAATGAAAAAGTAGAGCAGAAGCCTGTTGACAAAAACGCAATTCCTGTTGAAGAGTAATAGTTGCTGTTGGAGAATTATTTTTTAAATTTTGACAATCCTTTCATTGATGCTGAATACCATAAAAAATCTTGCCCTTTCTTATTCGAAAGAATTTATTGAAGTTCGTCATCACCTTCATGCCAACCCTGAGTTGAGTTACGAAGAATACAATACTTCAAAATTTATCCAGTCGAAATTAAGTGAATGGAACATTCCTTATGAAATAAAAGCCACAACAGGTGTTGTAGGTTTGATAAAAGGAAAAAATCCCGATAAGAGAATTGTTGCATTGCGTGCAGATATGGATGCCTTGCCGATTGTGGAAGAAAATGAGGTGTCATACAAATCAACGAATCATGGTGTGATGCATGCTTGTGGTCATGATGTGCATACAACTTGTTTATTAGGTGCTGCAAAGATTTTAAATGAAACCAAAGATGATTGGGAAGGAACCGTGAAATTGATTTTTCAACCTGGAGAAGAAAAAAATCCTGGAGGTGCAAGTTTATTAATCAAAGAAGGTGTACTTGAAAATCCTGCTCCAGAAAAAATATTGGCTTTACATGTCCATCCCGGAATGGAAGCAGGCCAATTCAGTTTCAGAGGTGGTATGGTTATGGCCAGCGCCGATGAAATTTACATTACGATTAAATGTAAAGGCGGACATGCAGCAGCGCCGCAGTTTACAGCCGATTCTATTCTCATTGCTTCACATCTTGTTATCAGTTTACAACAGATCATAAGCAGAAATAATAATCCTTTCAATCCATCCGTGTTGTCAATAACGGCCATGAATGGGGGCAACACAACAAACGTCATTCCTTCTGAAGTAAAGTTGATGGGAACCTTCAGAGCGATGAATGAAGAATGGCGTTTCAAAGCGCATGAGATGATTATCAAGCAAACTAAAGAATTAGTCACAGCAATGGGAGCGGAAGTTGACGTTAGAATCGATGTAGGCTATCCCTTTGTTTTTAACAATGAAGCGCTTTCTGCTGAAGCGAGATTGATTGCAGAACAATATGCAGGTGCTGAAAATGTTTCTGAAACAGAATTAAGAATGGGCGCCGAAGATTTTGCCTATTATTCTCATCAGATTCCAGGTTGCTTTTTCAGATTAGGCGCAGGAAATAAAGCAAAAGGTATTACCAGTAACGTCCACACACCTACGTTCAACATCGATGAAGCTGCAATTGAACATGGCATGGGAATGATGGCTTGGTTGGCAACCAAGGTTTAAGAGCCCCCTCAATCCCCCAAAGGGGGACTTTTTTGGAGGTTGAAAAGTTGTTGCGATATGGTAGGTTTTATGGTCTTAAATTTTTACTTTTTACTTTTCAATTTTTAATTTATTTGAAATGAAAATATCATTCCACGGCGCAGCCCGCACAGTAACCGGATCCAAGCATCTCATTACTTTATCAAACGGAAAAAAAATATTGCTTGATTGTGGCTTGTTCCAAGGCATG
>CALPIT020000275.1 GCA_943323705.2 Streptomyces griseus | reverse complement strand
CTGTCACTTGAAAATTCCAATTCCCAAATAATATCATTCGTAACTTTATTTACTACTAATTCATACCGCTCATTTAATTGTTCAATTTCTCTTTTGGCTTTAATTTCTGTGGTAATATCACGTTGAATTGAAATGAAATTGGTATGCCTTCCTGAATCATCAAAAATGGGATTAATTTCTATTTGATTATAATAGAGTACCCCTGCTTTAGTATAATTTGTGATGATTGCTTCAACAAATTCCTTGTTTTTTAATTTTTCGCTGATTAATATTGATGCTTGATCTGAGTTGTCATTTCTAATTAAAAAATCTTTCGGTCGTTTACCAATAATTTCCTGCAAATGCCATCCGGTTATTTCTTCAAAAGCATGATTAACCCATTCTATTTGCCCCCAAGCATCTGTGATTATTACTCCGTTTTTTGTTTGAGTTGCTATTAATGATAATTTTTGCAGTTCAATATCCGCTTTCCTAATTTGTTCTAATTGTTCAGAAATTAGTTTTCTTTTTTTTGAGTTTGATTCCAGCAGTTTTGATAACTCGGTATTTTTTTCTTCCAGCAAATTTGTTGTGCTCAGCAAATTGGATTGTAATTTATTGCTTACGATTATAAGAAAGACCACTTCAAAAACAGTTGCAAAAGCAGCTCCTGTAAAATTCTGGATTCTCTCTGCAGTAAGCTTTGATTCACTCATCTCTATCCTTAAACCAATATTAAAATGAGTACTTAATAAAAATATAAGTAAACAAAATGAAAATAGGGTAAGGTATAATGCATATTTAAATTCATTACCCTGAAGCGTAATAAGTGCGCCAGCAATAAGAGGAATGAAAAATGCTAAAATACCTGTTTGTGGGCCACTGATTAATGATAAAACAGAAAGCATTATCATGATAAGAATCACCGCAAATATTTTAGAAAGAATGGTTTTGTTTTTTTTGAAAAGAAAAAAATAAAACAATACAATAACAGGCGCAGGAACAAAGGTTACAATAGCTTCTTTTGAACTATCAAACATTAGGTTTGCACCAGTAAATAATAAAGAGAAAACGAAAACCATAATGAGCATAAATACATGTAGCTGATCCCCTTTTGCTTTCAACAACATTTGTTGAGGAGGTTTGTTCTCGTATGAATCAGATTTTTTTTGATTCCAGATATCACTGATTTTTATACCCATTGAAGTCCGTTTATATTAATTAAACACAAACAAATAAGAAATTGAAGTACGCTTATAAAGTTAAGGTAGAATATACATATTAAGATAATTCTGAAGGATAAAATAAAGGTTATCAATCAATAAATTTCCTAGACAAATAACTAAGACAGAAACATAAATTCCAATTATTATTTTATTTAGTCGGAAATCAAGATTTTTTTGTCGGCTTCATTTGTTATCCATTTCTTATTTTTTTCAAATTACTACTATGGTGTTTTATAATGAAATCTAACTACCATATCTCTTAAATAAATTTCGACTATCCAACTTAAACATAACAGATTTTTAGAAATAGACTTTAGATCCCGGGGTTAGATTGGGAGTTATTTATTACCCTTTAGCTAATTATTTATCAAACACTCCAAATCTTCCCAAAAGTTCGAACTCAAACCGGGAAGGACTACTAGAAATGTAAAATAAAGAATAATGAACAGAGAAATGTAAAAGTGGTTTTCAACGGTTTGCTTTTTAAAATATCTGTTACATTATTCTTTTTGAGGTGAAGAAGATGATCAACTCAATTTCTATTGCCAAAATCTTCGAACTCAGGCCCGTTAGGACTACTTGTTATTTTGAAAGATAATAATGGTCATAGCTAATAATATTTAGCTACCATTATTATCTCTTTTACATCTTGCCTCAATAGCTCCATTTTTGTAAAAAATGTAAATTATGGATTTTGATTCCATTTATGTATATTTATACAAAAATGGAATCTATGGTTTCTCGAGTCATATTTGATGAGGCTAAATTGGCACTAAAGCAATTTCGAGCACTCTGTATTACCGGTCCGAGGCAAAGTGGGAAAACCACGCTGAGCAAAGCTCTTTTCAAAGGAAAGCCTTATGTAAATTTTGAAGATCCTGTTGTTCAGGATTTGTTTCAAAAAAATCCCCATACTTTCTTAAATAAATATAATTCTGGAGCTATATTTGATGAAGTTCAGCGGGTGCCTGAACTTTTCAGACACTTACAAGTTTTGATGGATAAGAATACTTCCAGGGGTCAATTCATTCTTACAGGCTCTAATAACTTTCTTTTACAAGAACAAGTTTCCCAATCTCTTGCTGGACGGGCAGGATATCTGACCTTATTGCCATTTAGTTATCAGGAGCTAAAGGATGCAAAATTCCCTGTGGGAGATATACTTTCCAATATGTTGACAGGTGGCTATCCGGAAATATGGTCTGAAAATTTACTTTCACAAAAATGGCTAAATAGTTATATACAAACCTATATCCAAAGGGATGTCAGGCAATTGAAGAACATTTCCAATTTGGCATTATTTAGTCGTTTCGTTTTTCTCTGTGCTAACTATGCTGGACAAATTCTTAATCGCGATGAATTATCCAAACAGGTGGGTGTTGATAATAAAACCATTCAATCATGGCTGGGGTTATTGGAGAATAGTTATATTCTATTTCAATTGCAGCCTTGGTATAATAATCTAAATAAAAGGATTGTAAAAAGTCCGAAAATATATTTCTATGATACCGGTTTACTTTGCACCCTACTCAATATTTCCTCCAAATCAGGTTTAAAAAATCACCCAATGGCAGGTGCCATATTTGAAAACTGGTGTATTTCAGAAATAAAAAAGAACAAATGCAACCAAGGCGAAAGCAATGGAATTTACTATTTCCGGGATAATCTCGGAAATGAAATCGACCTTATTATAGAAAAAGAAACAGGTCCTTTAGCAGTAGAAATCAAATCAGCAACTAAACCAGACCGCAGTCATTTAAAAGGACTCAAGTACTGGAAAAAGTATCAACCCAATTCCAACGGTCTATTAGTTTATCAGGGCAAAAATGCTCCTACAGAAGAAGTTAATATTCAATTCATGTCATGGGAAGAGCTGGATTCCATCCGATAATAAAGATCAAATCCTCTTTCAAGCTTTTCGAACTCAAACCCGTTAGGAACACTAGAAATGTAAAATATTAAATATTAAACAGAGGAATGTAAAACTGTTTTTTAATTGTTAGCTTTTT
>CALPIT020000274.1 GCA_943323705.2 Streptomyces griseus | reverse complement strand
TCGATCTGGTAACCAAGGTCGAGCATGTCTGGCAATAATTCCTGCAACATGATGGCGTCACTTGATGTCAATTCAATAGTAGAAGGAAACAGACTTTGTTGTGTGGCAATAGGCTTGCCATCCACAGCTCTAGCATATCTTTCATACAATACCCTTTCATGGGCATTTTGCTGGTTCACTAAAATAAATCCCGAACCTTTTTGAACAATGATATACGCATTGTGCAACTGCATCAAAGGAAATTCATGTTCATGTTCTTTGTGCAAAGGCTGAATATTGAGCGTCGTCAAATCAGCGCCAGTATTTTTTGTTTCAGGTGTTTCGTAAAAATCTTTCCAGTGTTTGAGTTCATTGCCGCCTGAAGTTCTTTCAATAAAATGCGCCTGATTTTTTTTAGAGAAGGCCTGGTACAAACTTGATGAAGCCGTTGAAGCGCGTTGCTCATCTGTCATAGGCTTGTTCACCGCATCCAAAGATTGTATCGAAGAATCTAATTCAAAATCAAGTGTGGGTGTGATGCTGAATTGCGCCAATGCATGTTTAACTGCTGAATGCACAAATGCATAAACTATTTTATCATCTTCGAATTTGATTTCTTGTTTGGTGGGATGCACGTTGATATCCAATTGCGCTGGATCCAAATCTATAAATAATGCATACATTGGAAAGCTGTCTTTTGGAATCAAATCCGCGAACGCATTCATGATAGCGTGATTGAGATAAGCGCTTTTGATGAAACGATTATTGACAAAAATGTATTGGTCGCCTCTAGTCTTTTTTGCCGTTTCGGGTTTTCCCACAAAACCCATGATGTTTAAATAATCGGTTTGTTCTTGTACACTTACCAATTTGGCATTGTAAGTATTGCCTAAAATCTGAACGATTCTTTGTTTCAGACTTCCTTTCTCCAAATGAAAAACTTCTTGTCCGTTGGATTGCATGGAAAAGAAAATATCTGGAAAAGCCATCGCCACTCTGATGAACTCATCAACAATATGACGCAATTCGGCGGTATTGCTTTTTAGGAAATTTCTTCTTGCTGGAACATTGAAGAAAAGATTCTTCATAGCAATGCTCGTGCCTTTGTTAACGGCCACGGGCTCCTGCAATTTCACCCTGCTGTTTTCAATTTCGATATAAGTACCAGAAGCGTCTTCTTCTCTTTTGGTTTTAAGTTCCACTTGAGCCACCGCCGCAATACTTGCTAACGCCTCCCCTCTGAAACCCATGGTTTTTATCCTGAAAAGGTCGTCGATATTGGTAATTTTGGAGGTAGCATGACGTTCAAAGGACATACGAGCATCGGATTCGCTCATGCCTTTGCCGTTGTCGATAACTTGTACCAACGCCTTGCCAGCATCGTTAACAAGTAGGCGTATTTCATCGGCTCCCGCATCTACTGCATTTTCTAATAATTCCTTTACAGCACTGCCAGGACGCTGAATTACCTCACCCGCTGCAATCTGATTGGCTATGTTATCCGGTAATAAATGAATGATATCTGTCAAAATCAATGTAATTTGTAGCGCAAAAATAACTAATCCTTTTCACTAATAATTTTATTGCTTTTATGCGCTATTTCCTTGTTGTTTTTCTATGCTTTTCTGCGGGTATTTCCCTTGGTCAGCAAAATAATAGTTCTGCGGCAAAAAAATGGGCCGACAGTGTATACAATACCTTATCGGACGATGAACGTATTGGCCAGTTAGTAGTAGCCCGTTTATCAACCATCGACATGAAAACAAGAAAAATCACCTTTCTGAATGATTCGGTTGTTGATTATGTGAAAAAATACAATATCGGTGGGGTTTGTTTGTTTCAGGGAAGTCCGCAATTACAAGCCGGCATGGTTAATAACCTAAAACGCATTGCCAAAACGCCAATTCTTTTTTCTATTGATGGCGAATGGGGTGTGGGCATGAGAATTTTCGATAGCGTTTTGCCATTACCCCGACAAATGATGTTAGGTGCGATGAGCGATTCATCAATAGTATATCAATATGGTAAAGTAGTTGCTGATCAATGCAAGCGATTGGGTATTCAAATGAATTATGCGCCAGATGTGGATGTAAACAACAATCCCAACAATCCGGTAATCAACGACAGAAGTTTTGGAGAAGACAAATATAAAGTTGCGGCTTTCGGTATCGAATACATGAAAGGCATGCAGGACAATGGCGTGATGGCATGTGCCAAACATTTTCCAGGTCATGGTGATGTGGCAGTGGATTCTCATCTGGATTTACCGGTAATTAATAAAACGATGGACCAACTGGATTCCACAGAGCTCTACCCTTTTAAAAAAATATTTGAGCAAGGGGTTAGTTGTGTGATGAATGCGCATCTTTTCATTCCCGCGATAGACACAAATATGAATCGACCAACTTCATTGTCTAAAAAGAATATTGAAGGATTGTTAAGAAAAGATATGGGCTATCAGGGTTTGGCCATTACCGATGGATTGGAAATGCAAGGTGTAAGAAAATTCTTTCCCAATGGCGAAGCATCAGTTGAATCGATAATCGCCGGCAATGATTTGCTTTGCATTCCCGACAGTATACCGCTAGTGATTTCAAAAATAAAATCGGCGATAGATTCACAGCGTATAACCTGGACTGTTATTGAAGAGCATTGTAAGAAAGTATTGATGGCGAAATACATATATGTGTTGCCATTCAATGATTCTGTTGCTTTTAACAATTTGACTTCCGATTTGAATAAATCAGTTTTGGCCATGCGTGAAAAAGTGGCTAAAAATGCCATTACTTTATTGGCCAAAGAAGATCAAGAGTTTTTTCCTTTGAAAAAAGATGAACATAAAGTGGTGTATGTTTCAGTTGGCATCAATACTTCAAATGCCATGGCAAGAAGATTGCAAAAAGATTACAATGTTGATGTTATCAATTTTGACTTTAGTAAGAAAAATGCAGACTCGGTGAACATGTTGATTGATTCCATTGCCAAGAATTACCAAAGAGTGATTATCGGTATTCATCAAATCAACCGCGCTCCCGCCAATAATTTCGGTATCAGTGCCGATGCGGTTTCATTCATCAATTTTTTACAACAAAGGACAAAAGCGATTACCATTTTATTTGGCAATGCTTATGCTGCAAAGAACTGGTGTTTTGCAAAGAATCTGGTTGTTGCATATGAAGATGACAGCACCGTTCAATACAATGCCATTGATATGCTTCAAGGAAAATTTCCTTATAAAGGAACCTTACCGGT
>CALPIT020000273.1 GCA_943323705.2 Streptomyces griseus | reverse complement strand
TTGTGCGATTTGTAGGATCGATATTTGATTCATCGTAGATATAATCAAAATCAAATTTCTTGAAACTATTACCATAGATCATAGTAGTGTCTCTAGGCTTAATCGCTAACGGCAATTTATCAATAGAAAGAATACCATTTACAAAACTGTAATTGAAGAATTGAGACAATGCCGCCGAATTAGGAATTGACAAGTCTGTTACAGCTGATTGAGGAAGTATAAAATAGTTTCCAACATCACTCAATTCATTTGCAGAAGTTGTATAACTAATATCTTCTAATCCTAATGTTGCAATTGTATATCCTGTTGATTCAAGAGGCACACCATTTACCGTTACATGATAACTGAACGCTGGGATTTTCTCTCCATATTTTTTAGTCTTATCGTCTGCTGTAACCACAACATTATACACTAAAGTGGTAGAGAAGTATAATGAATCAGAGTTGCCTCCATCCAACAAGCTAGAAGAAATTGGCGGCGTGTACACATATACGGGAGGATTACCTATAAATGAAGGAATGTTCACCGTTAAAGTTGTAGCATTGATAAACGTAGCCGGAATGGTATCATATTTGAAAATCACCGATGAAGTATTCGTAAAGTACTTGCCATAAATTTTAACTTCAACAGGATCTAATCCAGGTGTCATGCTTGAGTCCATCAATTCCATTCTTGTAGCAAATGGAATTGGATTGGCTAATGTTTTCAAGGCTGTATCAGCCTGTATCAAACCATAACCAGAAAAAATATCATAACCGGTGGTATACATATCAATGGCAGATTGCTGTAAAATGCTTCTTACCGATTCTGGTTGTAAATTTTCGTTATAGAATTTTTTCTTTGCTTGTATCAACAATGCAGCCACACCAGCAGCATGAGGAGCAGCACATGATGTACCGAAGAAATTAGGAAATGCATCACCATCGATATTTACACCGCCCAAATTCACAGTGGTGTTTACCCCATTTGGAGCTGAGAAATCAGGTTTGTTTCTTAAAGAACCATCAGTAATCGTACCACCTCTTGAAGAGAATGAAGATACAGTTGGCACATCAACACCAAAGGCTGGAGTGTTTGTATATAAAACAGAAGCTACAGACATCGCACCTGCCGCATTTGCTTGTCCAAATAAAGTAGATGTCCCGTTGTTGTATTCATTAATAGTGATATCACCTTTAAATACAACATATTTAAATCTTGCATTGCCCGTTCCTGATTTACGAGTAATCATGATATTCGCATTGGTTATACCTTTTACAGTAAACGGCAATACTTCAACTGGATCTTCTCCAATATTTTTTCTATTGAAACCAAATAATAATCCACCACTTTGATTCAACATGTAAATATCAAAATCATTTCTAGCACCTGGCAATTGACCTAATGAGTAAATAGAATCTTCCCATTGTAAAACGATATTGTAAGATCCAGGCTTCAAGGTTACACTTTGGTAAATGTCTCCACCACCAAAGTCATGCGCATAACCTGTAAAACCTGCAGGTGCTTCAATTGGATTGAAAGTAGTTTCATAAGATTTGTCTCCGAAATTACCTGCTGCAGAGAAATAAGAAACACCTCTAGCTGCAACTTCATCAACGGCTTTAGCCACCACACCATCTGTAAAGAAAGGCTCGTTCACAAAGGTCACATCATCAACAATCACATTACAACTGTCGTTTGCCAATGCTTTAATGGCTTCAGCAAAGTGACCTGACGTAATGAAACCAGTACTGAAAGCAAGTTTTGCTTTTGGTGCAATATCATGCACAATTTGAAGCATTGCTCTTCCTTCATCAGATTGCTTACCGTATGGATACTCCTCAATTACTTTAACAGGATTTGTATTGAACGAATTTCCTACACCTGGTAAATCTCCATTAAGCACATCTCTCTGTGCAGGATTGCCTGTAATCGTGTTATAACTATTTGAAATAACGCCTATTTTCACGCCCTCACCCGTAAGGTTAAACGCTTCTCTTGCCACATCCGATTTCATTGCTATATCACCTTTAGTAATGGCAATACCTCGCTCAACAGCATTATTAAGAGGCCTTCTATTGGCTTCAGCGAAACGTAATAAAGTTGGATTTAATGCATTTAATCTGCTCAAACGAGACACCGGATAAAAACCGGTAATGGTTAAAGAATCTTCGCCATTATCAAAAAGATTATAGATGCCATAATATGGAGTTTGAAGCAACGCCAATAACGTATCGTATTTGCCTTCTACAGCAATAATATCAATGAGAATTGACCCTAAATCCGCATCAGCCTCAAATGAATTTCCAGGATTTTCAGTTGGTGTATCTATAATTGTAGTATCAGTTGCGATCTGAGTTAAAGTAGTTCCCAGAGGCGCATCAATATAACCACTATCCGGAGGTGTAAAATCAGGAACAATACAAGTTGTTGGAGACAATTGAAGAATGGTCACCAATTGTGAATCAGGCACAATATTACACATCCATTCATCTTTCACTTTCACATAATAATTACCCGCTTTTAATTCAGTAAACAAACCTGTTGTATTACTAGAGAAATAGTTATCTCCACTTAATTCTATTGTGTAGTTTGGTGTCGTTCCAAATTGAGTGATGCCATTTGCCAGCAACATCGCATTAGGAAATCCGCCTGAAATATTTCCGACAGTAACGGTTCCATTACCTGTGTTTGCGCTAGAATTATCACAAGACTCTGTATTCGTTATTTCATATGAAATAATCGGATGCGGAGGGAACATGATATTCACCTCCTTACACTCACCTGTTTCACCGATACAGCCGCCTTCGCCTCTTACATAGTAAGTAACAGTCTCTCCTATTGTATCAGCTGCATTCAAAGCCATTCTGGTAACAGGCATAACTGTTATTGAAATACCTGTGTCAATCAATGTAGTGCCACAACCATCTTTATACCAACTCCATTGGTCTGCATTATTAAGTTTACCTGCAGCTATAGTTAGATTAAGATTACATGGTGCAGGAATAGTAACGTCAACAATAGGCTCATCGGATGGAATACAATATGGCTCACAAGCGAGGCCACTTTGAACTGCACCAGGTGCTACCCAATTTGAAGTTGGTCCTTCAAATGCGAATCCGAACATAGATAAATGGAATCCATTAATGCTATTATCATGTATTAAATAAAATTCAGGTGCTGTGTTATTTGGACCACCCGCAAATCCTTCGTGGAGTTGATAGTTAGCTTTAGGATTTATACCTGTTTGCTGAATATTTAAACTTATTTGCTGATCTTGAA
>CALPIT020000272.1 GCA_943323705.2 Streptomyces griseus | reverse complement strand
GGTCGTGCGGCAAGAAATGAAAATGGACTGGTAATTTTTTATGCCGATAAAATTACCGGCTCGATGCAAAGAACTATTGATGAAACACAACGCAGAAGAGAAAAGCAAATTGCTCATAATATCGAACATGGCATTACACCAAAAACGGTTAAGAAAACTGTTGATCAAATCATGGCGCAAGGAAGTGTGTTAGATGTGAAAGGTTATGACCCTTCCAATCCTTATGCGTTGCAAACAGAAACTACTGTTGCTATTGCCGCAGAGGAACAAGAACAATACAGCACGATTCCTCAATTGGAAAAGGCTGTTGCTGGCACCAAAAAATCCATGGAAAAAGCCGCTAAAGACATGGACTTTATGGAAGCAGCAAGATTAAGAGACATCATGTTTGCCATGAAAGAGCAACTTGAAAAAATGAAAAACGAAAATTAAATAACATCATCAAATATTAGTAATGATAAATTAATCCATCATTACTTCAATTGTTTTACTTTTAAGATATGCCAAAAAAATTATTTCTACTCGACGCGTTTGCACTCGTTTTCAGAGCTTATTACGCTTTAATCAGAAGTCCCAGAGTAACCAGCAAAGGAAAAAACACCAATGCACAGTTTGGAATTACCAATGCGATTATTGATTTAATCAATAACCAAAAGCCCACTCACATGGCCGTGTGTTTTGATACACATGCGCTCACAGAAAGGCATATTGATTTTGCTGATTACAAAGCTAACAGACAAGAAACGCCTGAGGATATTTTAGCTGCTGTGCCTGACATCAAAAGAATAATCGAAGGTTTTAATATTCCTGTTGTGGAATTGGATGGCTTTGAAGCAGATGACATCATTGGCACTTTGGCCAAGCTCGCCGAAAAAGAAGGTTATGATGTGTATATGGTTACACCGGACAAAGATTACGGTCAACTAGTTTCTGAACACATAAAAATTTACAAACCTCCTTACCAAGGTGGTTCTTATGAAATATTAGGACCTGAAGAAATTTGTAAGAAATGGGACATTGAAAACATTACTCAGGTAATCGACATGCTGGGCATGATGGGTGATGCGGTTGATAATATTCCGGGAATACCTGGTGTTGGTGAAAAAACAGCAGTCAAACTTTTAAAAGAATATGGCAATCTTGAAAATGTATTGGCCAATGCCGAAAGTATCAAAGGTGCTTTAGGTGAAAAAATTCGCAATGGCAGAGATAAAGCCATTATGAGTAAAAAACTCGCTACCATCATTACCAATGTGCCTGTTATTTTTCATGAAGAAGATTTCAGATTAAAAGAATGGAACAAAGAAGGGCTGACTTCTATTTTTACTGAGCTTGAATTTAAAACTTTAGGCAAAAGATTACTTGGCGAGGAAATTGCCGTGACAAATGAAACAAAAAAACCAATTCCATCAAATGGGCAAATGGATTTATTTGGAAATGCCGTTGAAGTAAAGGAAGAAGCCATTACAAACACGAGTACAGAAGAATTATATACTGTAGTTGATAAAAACATTAACAACACACCTCACAACTATCAGTTAGCAGTAAACGAAGAGAAGATTGAGAAATTGATTTCATTATTACAACAGCACAATGAAATTTGTTTTGATACAGAAACTACAAACATCGATGCGAATCTAGCGACGCTTGTAGGAATGAGTTTTGCCATTAAACCAAGTGAAGCCTATTACGTGCCTTGTCCTGAAAATAGAGAAGACTGTTTGAAATTGTTATACAAGTTCAGTTCTCTTTTTGCAGACACTTCCAAAACATGGATTGGACAGAATATTAAATACGATTTGTTATTATTGAAATGGTATGACACAACACTGGCCGGAAATATTTTTGATACCATGCTCGCCCATTATGTAATTGAACCTGATGGCAAGAGAAGCATGGATGTTTTAAGTGCAAAATATCTTGGGTACGAACCTGTTCACATTGAAGAGTTGATTGGCAAAAAAGGAAAGAACCAAGGAAACATGAGAGATGTGGAACTGGAGAAAATAAAAGAATATGCGGGTGAAGATGCTGATATTACTTTGCAATTGAAGCATCTTTTTGAACCAAAAATGAAATCCAGTGAAGTGGAAAAGGTTTTTGAAGAAGTAGAGAATCCATTGGTAAAAGTGTTGGTGGATATGGAATTTGAAGGCATCAAAGTAGATGTCGATTTTTTAAATAATTATTCGAAAGAACTTGAAGTAGAAGAGAAAAAAGCGGAAGAGCAAGTGTATGAGCAAGCGGGTGTGCGATTCAATTTAGCTTCTCCAAAACAATTGGGCGAAGTTTTATTCGAGAAATTGAAACTCGATCCTAAAGCCAAGAAAACAAAAACTGGTCAGTATGCAACGGGTGAAGATATTTTAACCAAACTGGCTGTTCAACATAAAATCTGTGACGACATTTTAACTTACAGAGAACTGGCAAAATTAAAATCTACTTATGTCGATACGTTGCCTTTATTGATTAATCCTAAAACAGGAAGGGTGCATACAAGTTATGCTCAGGCAGTAGCGGTAACAGGTAGACTAAGCAGCAACAATCCGAATTTGCAAAACATTCCGATAAGAACAGATAAAGGAAGAGAAATCAGAAAAGCTTTTATTCCACGCGATGAAAACCATGTGCTAGTATCTGCGGATTACTCTCAAATTGAATTGAGAATTGTTGCCGCCATCAGTGGTGATGAAAATATGTGTGAAGCTTTCAAAACAGGAAAAGATATTCATACGGCAACTGCCGCAAAAGTTTTCAATGTGGATGAAAAAGAAGTAACTAAAGAAATGCGTTATAAAGCAAAGAGTGTGAACTTCGGTATCATTTACGGACAAGGCGCATTTGGACTTTCTGAAAACTTAGGCATATCAAGAACAGAAGCCAAAGAAATCATCGACAATTATAAAAAGCAGTTCCCCAACATTCAAAAATATATGGATGACACGATTGCTTTTGCCAAAGAAAACGGTTATGTACAAACGCTAATGGGAAGAAAGCGTTGGTTGAAAGATATTACCTCTTCCAATTTTACAGTTCGTGGTTTTGCAGAAAGAAATGCCATCAACTCTCCTATTCAAGGTACTGCAGCCGATATGATCAAATTAGCCATGATTAATATTCATGAGGCTTTCAAAAAGAAAAACTTCAAATCTAAAATGTTGCTGCAGGTTCATGATGAATTGGTTTTTGATGTATTGAAATCTGAAATGGATTTAGTGAAACCAGTAATTCTGGAGTGTATGCAACATGCACTTCAACTTCCCAATCACGTTCC
>CALPIT020000271.1 GCA_943323705.2 Streptomyces griseus | reverse complement strand
TTCCTTGGTTGTGGTTGATGAGTATCGATGCTCATTGGTATAGCACCATGTATAGCTGGTACACCTTTGCAAGTACATTCGTTTCAGGTATGTCGTTAGTCGCTTTGTTTGTTATTTATCTTAAAAACAAAGGCCAATTGGAATACGTAACAGAAGAGCATTTACATGATGTTGGTAAATTCATGTTTGCGTTCTCTGTATTCTGGACTTACTTATGGTTCTCTCAATACATGTTGATTTGGTATAGTAACCAACCTGAAGAAACAAAATACTTTATTGAAAGAATTGGTACAGCAAGAAAATCTGGTCCTTACCATTTTATATTCTTCCTGAATTTGTTCATCAACTTCTTATGTCCTTTATTGATCATGATGAAAAGAGGCGTGAAAAGAAATTGGACGATGGTAACGGTAATGGCTATACTAATTATTTTTGGTCACTGGATCGATTTTTTCCAAATGGTAATGCCGGGCACTATGCACGAACATTTTCACATGGGTGCATTTGAATTGGGTGTTCCAGCTTTGTTTATTGGATTGATCATGTGGGGAGTTGGCAGATATTTAACCAGCAATCCATTGGTGGCTAAAAATCATCCGTTCCTAAAAGAAAGTATGATTCACCATACGTAGTCAATTCAAAAATTAAAAGTAAAAATTTTAAAATATTTAAAAGTAGTTGAAACAACTTTTAAGAAAAAGAAAAAACTAAAACAATGAATGAGTTTTATTTCATAGCGATAGTAGTAATGGTATTTGTGGTGATCTTTCAGATTGCTAAAGCAAGTGAATACGTTAGTGTGTTAAAAGGAGAAGAGAAATCGCGTAAGCAGAGCAACAAGATCAATGGATTTCTACTGATTTCTTTTTTAGTGTTGGGAATGATTGGCGTGTGGTATTGTAATGATATCCTTTACGGAAGAACATTGTTTCCTCAAGGTGCTGCATCTGAACATGGTCAGAAAATCGATTTAATGCTTTACATTACTATAGCAGTAACCGGTGTGGTGTTTTTTATTACTCAGGTGTTGCTATTTTGGTTCGCATTTAAATACCAGGAAAAAGAAGGAAAAAAAGCCTTTTATTTCCCGCATAATAATAAGTTGGAGTTGTTATGGACAACAGTACCAGCTATTTTCTTGACCATCTTGGTTGTGTTTGGTTTGAAATATTGGTTTAAGATGACTGGCGATGCTCCTAAAGATTCTGTAGTTGTAGAAATCACCGGTCACCAGTTTGCATGGGATATGCGTTATCCTGGCAAAGACGGTAAACTAGGAAAGAAAAATTATAAATTATACAACCAGCCTTCAGGAAATACATTGGCAGTTGATTTTAACGACGAAGAAAGCTGGGATGATTTGCATACAACAGAAATGCACTTACCAGTAAACAAAAATGTTAAGTTGGTAATCAATGCTATGGATGTTATTCATGATGTTGGTTTATCACATTTCAGAATGAAAATGGATGCCGTTCCTGGAATACCTACAACAATGTGGTTTAAGCCTATTTATACTACAGAGGAAATGAAAAAGAGAACAGGCAATCCAAACTTTGTATATGAAATTAGCTGTGATCAAATGTGTGGCAAAGGGCACTTTTCGATGAGAGGTGTAATTGTAGTGGAATCAGAAGAAGATTACAACAAATGGTTGGCAACACAAAAACCAGAATATTTAACACTATTCCCTGAAAAAGACCCAAGCAAACAAGTACAAGCTGCAGATACTACAGCAACAACTTCAAAGCCTATGGCACAGGTAATGTCTAACAATCCATAATATCAAAATACTTTAAAATATTTTATAAAACTATGAGTACAGTAACAGCACACGAAGCTACACATCATGATACACATGGAGATGCACATCACGACCATCACCATCATGAAACGTTTATTACTAAATATGTATTCAGCCAAGACCATAAAACCATTGCTAAACAATTTTTAGTAACGGGTATTATCTGGGCTTTCATTGGCGGTTTGTTTTCTGTAATCTTTCGTTTACAGTTAGCTGATCCTAATGCTACCTATCCTTTCTTGGAAGACTTTTTGGGTCATTGGGCAAAAGGCGGTAAACTACAACCAGAGTTTTACTATGCATTGGTAACCATGCACGGTACCATTTTGGTGTTCTTTGTATTGACAGCCGGTTTGAGCGGAACTTTTGCAAACTTTTTAATTCCACTTCAGATTGGAGCAAGAGATATGGCTTCTCCTATGTTGAACATGTTGAGTTATTGGTTCTTCTTTTTGGCTTCTGTAATCATGATGTCTTCTCTATTCGTGCAAACAGGACCTGCAAGTGGTGGTTGGACCATTTATCCGCCATTAAGTGCATTGGGTGATGCTTCTTCAGGAAGTAAAATTGGTATGGATTTGTGGTTGGTGAGTATGGCTATGTTTATTGTATCTTCTTTATTGGGAGGTTTGAATTATATCACTACGATTCTTAACATGCGTACAAAAGGGATGAGTATGACGCGCATGCCGCTTACCATTTGGGCATTGTTTTTTACAGCAGTGTTAGGTGTATTATCATTCCCGGTTTTATTGTCAGGAGCTATATTATTATTATTCGATAGAAATTTAGGAACAAGCTTCTACTTAAGTGATATCGTTGTTGCCGGAAAGATCATGCCAAATGAAGGTGGATCTGCAATTTTATTCCAGCATTTATTCTGGTTCTTAGGTCACCCTGAAGTATATATCATTTTGTTACCTGCCATGGGTATGTCGTCTGAGATTTTATCAGTTAACAGCCGTAAGCCAATCTTTGGTTACATGGCGATGGTGGGATCTTTGTTTGCGATTACCATTTTAGCGTTCTTGGTTTGGGCGCATCATATGTTTGTAACTGGATTGAATCCGTTCCTTGGTTCGGTATTCGTTTTGTTGACATTGTTGATTGCGGTTCCATCTGCGATTAAAGTGTTTAACTGGTTAACCACATTATGGAAAGGAAACATTCGTTTCACACCCGGAATGTTATTCGCTATTGGCTTTGTAAGTTTATTTATCAGTGGTGGATTAACAGGTATTTTCTTAGGAAACTCTGCATTGGATATTCATCTTCATGATACATATTTTGTAATTGCACACTTTCATATTGTAATGGGTGTGGCTTCATTCTTTGGAATGTATGCCGGTGTATATCATTGGTATCCTAAAATGTTTGGTCGTTATTTAAATAATACATTAGCGTATATCCATTTTTGGGTAACAATCGTTGGTGCTTATTTGATTTTCTGGCCAATGCATTATGAAGGATTA
>CALPIT020000270.1 GCA_943323705.2 Streptomyces griseus | reverse complement strand
TACACTTTATATTGCGTAACATCATTTGTGGTAGCGGCTAAGGCTGACTGTGAGGAAGCGCCGTTATTGGAACTGGCAATTTGTGTTACGAGGCCTTTGAACTTTCTGTCGCTGTAGGCATCGATAGTTACCAGTGCGCTGTCGCCCAATTTCACTTTTGGAATATCATTTTCACCTACATCCACACGAACTTCAATTTTTTCCATATTGGCAATGCGTAGAATTTCAGTTCCTACATTGAAACTATTACCCGCAACTCTTTCGCCTTTTTTTACATTCAATAAACTCACCACACCATCCATTGGCGCGATGATGGTTGTTTTTCCTAAATCTTTATTGGCTCGATTCAAACTGGCCTCAGCAGATTGCACGCTTGCACTTATGCCTTTAATATTTTGAACACCTGCATTGTAATTGGCTTTTGCTGTTTTAAAATTTGCTTCTGCAACATTGAACTCACTTTTGCTGATTACTTTATCATCAAACAATTTCTTTTGCATGTCGTAGTTCTTCTGTGCCTGATCGAGTTGTGCTTGCAAGGCGTCGAGCCCAGCTTTTGAATTGGCAACTTGTGCTTTGGATTGATCCACACCAAAAGAAGCTTGATCGCGTTGTATGCTGTAAATATCTGCGTATATGCGTGCCAGTAATTGACCTTTTTTTACGGTATCTCCTTCCTGAACAGTGAGCTCGGTAATTTCACCACTGATATCCGGACTTACTTTCACTTCTACCTCGGGATACACTTTACCACTGGCATTCACCACTTCAATGATGGTTCGTTTTGCTGCTTTTTCAGCAGTTACTTTTGTTCCTTCTTTTTTGCCAAACATGCCGGTTTTAGACATTACCACCAAAACCACCAGCAATAGAACCGATCCGATTATAATCCATTTTGTCGTTTTACTCATATCAATATTTTAAATAAACATTTTACAATTTCAATCCTGCGCCTTTATAAAATTCCAGCACTTTCATTTTAAATACAAAATCAAACTGGTTCAAACTATATTCCAATTTTGCACGTAATAAATTATTCTGTGAGGTAATCAAATCAAATGTGCTTAATGACCCAATAGCAAATCTTTTGCCTGCAAAATCATAAGTCTTTTCATTGGCTTCAACCGATTTTTTACTCGCATTGAATTTCTCCAAGGCCACAACCGCTGCATTGTACGCCTGATAAATATCTTGTTTCAACTTCTGATCGTCTTGTAGCTTCTGAATCTGAAGACTTTCGAAATTCAGTTTGCTTCTTTCGTAATTTATTTTAGCATTACCGCCATTGAATATCGGGATGTTCACACTCAATCCAAAAGCTTTTCTGAAATTATCATTCAATTGCGTAGAGAAAGCAGAAGGTTTGATACTGCCTATAACATTACCATTGGTGTATATCGGACTTTGCACATCATAAAAAACACCGCCGCCTGCATCTGCAAGTAAACCCGTAGATTGATATCCATTTAGAATTCTTTCATAAACATCTCTTTTTGTAAAAGAAAGATAATTGGTGCTCAAATTTCCAAACATGGAGAAACTAGGATATCTAGCTGCTTTCGCGGCGAGTATGGATTTTTGTGCTGCCTTTAAATTATAGTCATTAACCTGTTGTTGTGGTTGGTTTTTTAAAGCTTGCTCGTATACATATTCTGGTTGTAAATCTGCAATTGTTTCCAAAGGAATGGAGCCAACAGGAGGTGTTTCAATGTCAAATGCCTGAGCTGCATCAATGTTCATTAAAGATTTTAATGACAATAAAGCTTGAGATACGTTTCCTTTTGCTGAAATATAATTTCCGCTATCGGCTGCCAATTGGGCTTCAAGTTGTGTGGCGTTCAATTCAGGAAGTGAACCCGCGTCTACCAATTTGCGAGTATTGGTAAGTTGAAACTGTGTTTGTTGAATTTGCACTTTGGTTATGTCTTCCTGTTGCATGGCCAATAAAATCTGTAAATATGCATTAGCCGTTGAAAGTGCAATATCATAAGCCACCTTGCTCACACTGGCTTTGGCTGCCATGAAATTCCATTCATTCGCGGCAATGGTATTCCTTTTGCTGAAAAAATTAAAAACATCAGCGCTGGTTTGCAATTGAAATCCTGCGGATAAATAATTTTGAGTAACTCTGTTGAAAGTTGTCGGATCCTGGTTGTTACCGCTGTTGAAAGCTGTACTTGTGCCCAAATTCAATCCGGGGTAACGAGACAGTTGACTTTGTTTCAGCGTCAATGCAGCAATTTTTGCCTGAACAGTTGTGGAAGTCACACCAAGATTGTGAGCCATGGCATATTCCACGCAGGTTTGCAAGTTCCATTTTTGCTGTGCTGAAACGGTAAGGGAAAATGAAAATAGTAGTCCTATGGTAATGGTAGTCAGACGCATGGCGCAAAATTACGCGATTAGGAGGTTTAAAAAGCAGTGAAGGGTATGAAAGTTGTCAGTTGAAGCTCCCTAAATCCCCCAAAGGGGGACTTTGATTATGTTTTGTTGGATTGCCACGATTTGCGGCCCCCTAAATCCCCCCAAGGGGGACTTTGATTATGTTTTGTTGGTTAGCCACGAATTCACGAATTGTTGTACATGAGAAAATGATTGTTTCATTTTCGAAATACACTTCCTTATTTCTTATTTATTATTCCCTATTCTTTGTTTATTTAATATTTTTTTCTCCCTCGGTTGAAACCGTGGGAATAAAAAAATCGATAATAATTTGATTGAAATTTTTCACCCACCGTTGAAACGGTGGGCTATGTGGAAATGATGAAAAAACCAATTTCAAAAAAAATTCTTTTCATCAGATTTCCACCTCTCCTGCGTGAGAGCAATGAGCAGTACCGACTACCTCTGCGTAAACTCAATTCTCTCTTCTTCTCCGCGGTAAAAATAATTCGTGAATTCGTGGTTATCATAAAAAAAACCGCCCTTCTTCCCGAAGAGCGGTTTCAAAAGAAAATTATTATTCAGAAATTCATTCGCATCGATGAGCTTCCCCCTTCGGGGGATTGAGGGGGCTTTTAAAACCTCACCGCTCTCACCGTCTTCACCTCATCTCCCATTCTCACTTCTACCATATATACACCTGGTTTCAATTCGTTGCCGATGGCAGTTGGCTGATTGGCATTACATTCGAATGATTTGATTAAACGACCTTGAAGATCGATGACTTTTACGGTAGCCTTCGCCGCCGCCTTCGTTGGTGTTCCACCAACGAGTAATTTAAACTCTCCCGCCGACGGGTTCGGATATAAACTCACCTCAAATGAATTGGCAGTTG
>CALPIT020000269.1 GCA_943323705.2 Streptomyces griseus | reverse complement strand
TATCTCTACCAAAGGTTCCATTCTCAAATCTCTTTCAGGAAGCTTGGTACTGTCTTTACCTGCTTTATCGATTTTGTTTTTGTAGTCTTGTGCTTTTAAATATAACTCTCTTACCATTGAAGCGCTTTTCGCCCTGGTTCCCGGAAAACCACCATTGTGTCTCATTGGGTTGGTTCCATTTGCCATTTTCATACCACCACTAACGCCTTTTTCATTTACAATCATCAAATCTTCAATTTTCTTCCCTTCTCTCATTTTTAGGTAAACGGTTTGACCACCCATCAAATGTCCGGAGCCCGGCATCACATTTATCGTAGTAATTCCGCCCGCCAATGCTTTTTTGAAACCATCACTAGTTGGGTTAACTGCATCCATAGCCCTAGTTTCGGGGTTTAGTGGACTGGAATTATCACCACCATCCGGACCGCCCAAATGAGAATGGGTGTCAACTAGCCCAGGCATAATGATTTTTCCACTTACATCTACAACTTGAGCTTTCTCAGGAATTACTGTGCCTTCATTTCCTACAAGCAGAATTTTCCCGTTTTGAATCGCAAAAACCCCATTTTTTATGGTTGTTCCAGTAATCGGGTATATATCTGCTCCTTTAAAATAAACTGGCGTTTCCTGTGCATGCAACATTAAAGAAAAGGTCAGCATAACTATTAACAACAGGTTTCTGATCATATGTTTTTGAGTTGAATGTTATTCCTAAATGCTAAAAAAATAAAAACACATATTTTTTTATACAATGATTATGAGTGCATTATGATATTATTCACAAATTATGGACAATATTACGATAAACTAATCGTTCATTATATGGAAAATCTGAATAAAAAATTAGAAAATATGAAGACACAAAGCAGAGAATACACCAACCCCTTAGCTTATGCTATTATTAATTTTATTAATAAACTAAGACAAAGTCCTGATTTGTATCCCATTAAATACTATAAAAAAACAAACCGTTATAGAAGAAACTGGAAAACTACGTTGTTAAAATAACGTGACCGATAGTGAAATTACTGACTTGAAAATTCAGAAAAAGCACTCTAGATTAAGAATAAAACCCAAAATATCTTTGTATCAGAAAAACAAATAAACCAAAATCCAATTTTTATGAAAAAGAACCAAACCCCTAACGTAACATTCTCTTCATTCGCAAAAGCAGTTAGCACTGTGTTAAACAGCTTATTCTTTACGAATAACAACCGAGAATTTGAAAGATTAAAAAACTTTATTGCATCGTAAGATGTGATTCCCCAAACCACAAGATAGAAACTGCCTCAATTTGAGGCAGTTTTTTTATTTCCAGACTGTTTAATTAATTTATCTAGCTGAACAGATATTCCACATCCGCTTTCGTAAGCGCTTTCACAAAGCTAGTTTCGTCAGAGATTAATTCTTTGGCGAGAATTTTCTTTCTTTCCTGTAATTGCAAAATTTTATCTTCAATCGTATCCACACAAATCATTCTGTAAGCAAATATGTTTTTGGTTTGGCCAATTCTATGCGTTCTGTCAATGGCTTGTTGTTCCACTGCCGGATTCCACCAAGGATCTACGATATATACATAATCTGCAGCGGTTAAGTTCAAACCGACACCTCCCGCTTTCAATGAAATCAAAAATACCCTACAGTCATCATTATTCTGGAAGTTTTGAATCGCTTTTTCTCTATCTGTTGGTGAAGTACTACCATCAAAATATTCGAAAGGTATATTTTGTTCTTTAAGTTTTTCTTTAATCAATGCCAGCATGCCTAAAAACTGAGAGAATATCAATGCTTTGTGTTGACCAATATTTTCTGAAATTTCTCTTGTCAGTTCATCTAACTTGATAGAATGATTAGGGAATTTTTCGTCTTCATTCAATATTGCCGGACTGTCACAAATTTGACGAAGTTTCATCAAGCCTTGTAAAATGGTCAATTGCGATTTATCAATTCCTTGTTGATCGATAGCGCCGAGAATTTTATCACGATAACTATTTCTGTAGGCGTCATAAATTTCGCGCTGCTCTTTATCCATTTCACAAAACAAAATGGTTTCTGTTTTTTCTGGAAGATCTTTAGCCACCTGCTCTTTGGTTCTGCGAAGTATAAATGGATACAATAGTTTTCTTAAGTGCTCTTTTTGTTCTGCCTCACCGAATTTATCAATAGGAGTTGCAAATTCATTTCTGAAAAACTCCATACTGCCCAATAATCCCGGGTTTAAAAAATTCATCTGGGCAAAAATATCAAATGTGTTGTTCTGCAATGGAGTACCGCTCATGCATACACGATTTTTTGCAGTTAACAATGAAGCGGCTTTTGTAACCTTTGAAGAAGGATTTTTAATGGCCTGACTTTCATCCAATACAACATAATCAAACAATACCTGCAAGAAAATACTGATGTCGCTTCTTAAAGTACCATAAGTAGTAATGATGATATTGCTTTTTGTCAACTCTTCATGACTTCTGGTTCTGGTATTGCCATGATGAATATGATATGTTAATTCCGGTGTGAATTTTTTTACTTCGTTCTGCCAGTTGTAAATCAAAGTGGTAGGGCAGATGACAATTGCTTTTAAAGAACCATTTGTCTTTTTGTAATACTCAAGCATAGTTAACGCCTGTACTGTCTTACCCAAACCCATATCATCGGCAAGAATACCTCCCCAGCCCACATCATTTAAATAACTGAGCCATTGGTAACCTGCAATTTGATAAGGACGAAGTACAGCCTGTAAAGTATCAGGTACTTGTACATCTGGAATATTTTTGAAAGCCCTGAGTTTTTCAAACTTTTCATCTAAAGCAAAACTGATTTCAGTTTCATTACGATTTTCATATAATTCATCAATCACACTTAAATGATATCTCGACAATCGAAGCTTATCACTTTTACCTTCACCTACTTTAAACAACAGCGAATATCTTTTCAACCATTCATCAGGAAGTATACCCAAAGTACCATCACCCAATTGTACAAATGATTGTTTATTGGCAAGCGCCTTCTTAATATCGGCAATGCCTACACGCTGTTCGCCAAATTCTATTTCAATTTTCGCATCAAACCAATCTAATCCGCTGCTTACATGTATATGTGTATTCGGACGCGCTGTGTTGAATCTGAAATTTCTTAGTGCCTCAAAACCAAATACAGAAATCTTCATTTCTCTCATGGCATCTACAAACAAAAAGAACCAGTTATTTTTCAATACCTCAGCGCCTTTTAAAATCAGACTCTGATTATCTGTTTGTCTAACAAACATTGAATGCAGACTCTCGAG
>CALPIT020000268.1 GCA_943323705.2 Streptomyces griseus | reverse complement strand
TTATGTTACAGGATATTGAAACCGAAGACGAAAGGTATAAAACTTTGTATGTGATGAAATCGAGAGGTATGCAACATTCTAAAAAAGTAAAAGAATTCGTTATTTCGTCAACAGGTATTAGCTTGACGCCATTAATTAAAAACTTGCAAAGCAGCAATCAAGCTAATTACAAACCGAATCGAAAAATAGAATCGGCTTCAACTAACGGACATCAATAAACTAAATTTAAAACTTTAAAATAAAATGGAAAAGAATTATAACGCAGAGCTTGATTTTATTTTAGAACAACTTATTTACGAGTATGAAAATGTTTACAAAGGCGTCAGTTTTTATGCTGACGAATCTTTCACATCAACCAAAGAAAAAATCACTATTTTGGTTGTTGATAAATTCAAATTAAAGGAGTGGGAGATTAATCTGTTATTTTATACTCTCTTGCTTGATAAATATTTAAAAACGATAGATCCATTAACGATATCACTTGAGGGACTTGTATTTAGAAACAATGGAGGCTATGTAAAGAAAGTCGAAATGCAGAACAGAGAGATCAATCGACTTGAAACGATACAAAAAGATTTAAAAAAATATTCATTAGGGTTGATGGTGTTTACTGCAATTGTTGCTTTTGGAACCTTGGTATCGGCCTGGTTTTTTGCGATAGAGGTTATTAAGTATTATCAGGGGAAATGATGAGAGAATTGTTTTTACCGCAGAGAATTGAGGATACAGAGTTTACGCGGAGGGATTTGCCACAAAGGCACAAAGGCACAAAGTTTCACGAATGGGTTTCACGCAAAGCTCGCAAAGGGGCAAAGGCGCGAAAGTGTTTTTTAATTTCCCCCTTTGGGGGACTGAGGGGGGCTTGGAGTTGGGGGTGAGGTTTTCTTCTACAAGAGAAAATGATATTTCCATGTCCGAAATTTATACTTCCCCCTTCGGGGGATTGAGGGGGCTATCATTTCCCCTTCTTCATCTTACTATACCATTCTGCTGTAATGCCCATAAACTCTGCAATATATTTGGCAGGCACATTCTTGATCACGGGGTTACATTTTTCAATTAGATATTCATAAATATCTTTTTTTGAAGAGCCAATCAATACCACTTTCAATTCAGATTCATTTCTTAGCACTTCGGATATCATTTGAAGATAGAATAATAAAATATCATGGTTTTCAAATAAGAATTTATCTAATTCTGGTTTGTGAAATGTTATTAAAGTTGAATTTTTTATGGCAATCAATTCTGTTTTCGTTTTAGTGCCAGTGAAAAAACTGTCCAGGCATCCCATAAAAGGAAAATAATCACTAAGAAAAAAATTGGTAGCAGATTTTTTTTGGTTATCAAAATAAAAACTTCTGGCCACAAATCCACCTTCTACTATGAAGTAACAGTATTGACTAATGTCTCCAACTTCAACAATTTTGCTTCTGTTTTTTACAGAAACCACTTTTGCAATTTCCAGTAATTTATTGATTGAATTAGGGCTTAAGTTATAACTAGAAAAAACTGCTGCTATTTTTTTTTCTTTACTGGTTTTAGGCTTCATAACATCGTGAATATAGCTAAATAATAAATCCCAAAGCCGACAATTTAAAAACTTGAACTAGTTCAATTTTTTGAGAACATATTCACATTTTGTTTTCAATTTCTTTCTTTTCCATTTTTGCAAAATTACTTTCGTGCACTTAAAAATGTTAAAAATGCACCAAATCAAAACGAATTATTTTATCAGAACTACAAATGGATTTTTAAAAGCAATCTTACGAAGTTGCTTTTTTTTATTGTTATTATTGAGTTTTGGTTTTGCCCAAGCGCAAGTTCCAGACGCACCTACCAACTTGGTAGCTACTGGCATTAATACAGGCGGCATGATTCAGTTCACTGCACCTGCAAGTGATGGTGGATCTGCTATCACCAATTACGAATATTCAACCGATAATGGAAGTACTTGGATAACTCCATCTCCTGCAATCACATCTAGTCCTATAATCATCAGCAGTGGTTTAACAAATTGTACATCCTATCAAATTAAAATAAGAGCAGTAAATACTGCTGGAAGTGGAACTGCATCAACTGCAGTTCAATTGATTCCTGTTCCATCAGTGAATATAGGAGTGAAATGGACGGAACGCACTTCAGCTTCGAATAACAATTGGAATAGTGTTACCTATGGTAATGGCATATTTGTAGCTGTTTCATCCACTGGTACCGGTGACCGTGTAATGACAAGTCCTGATGGGGTAACGTGGACTTCAAGAACCTCAGCTGTGGATAACGAATGGACTAGTGTTACCTATGGTAATGGCAAATTTGTTGCTGTTGCACGAACAGGTACCGGTGACCGAGTGATGACCAGTCTTGATGGGATAAATTGGACGGCCCAAACTTCAGCTGAAGATAATGAATGGAGGAGTGTTACCTATGGTAATGGCTTATTTGTTGCTGTTGCCTTGGATGGTAACGGTAACTTAGTGATGACCAGTCCTGATGGTATATCGTGGACGGCCAGGACTTCAGCAACGGATAATTGGAGTAGTGTTACTTATGGCAATGGTTTATTTGTTGCTGTTGCCTTCTCTGGTGGGGGTAACCTAGTGATGACCAGTCCTGATGGTATAAATTGGTCGCCCCAAACTTCAGTAGAGGATAACAAATGGAATAGCGTTACCTATGGTAATGGTTTATTTGTTGCTGTTTCATCCAGTGAAACCGGTAACCAAGTGATGACCAGTCCTGATGGTATAACGTGGACTGCCCAGAATGTTGCTAACAGAGGATATTGGGCTAGTGTTGCTTATGGAAATGGATTATTTGTTGCTGTTTCCAACAATGCGTTCGGTAACAAAGCGATTATAAGTACCGATGGAATAAATTGGAGTAATGGGGCTTTTCCTGTAACATCTCTTTGGAGTAGTGTTACGTTTGGCAATGGCATATTTGTGGTGGTTTCAACTAGCGGCACCGGCACCAAGGTCATGACAAGTGATAAAGTGGCGGATGCTCCGGTAATTACTGCCATTACTCCAAGGAACAATGGCTTAAGCGTTAGTTTTACACAAGCCAACTCAGTGAATGTTTCTACAATATTAAATTACGAGTATTCAACAGATAATGGCAACACCTGGGCAGCTCACACATCTTCTACTAGCCCAATAACGATTAACGGTCTAACCAATGGAACAGCATATAATATCAAAATAAGGGCTATTAATGCATCAGGAACCTCATGTGCCAGCTCAGCGTTTTTGGGAACCCCTGCACTGGGTACAGTTGCAGATGCACCTACTAATTTGGTGGTTACGCCAATCA
>CALPIT020000267.1 GCA_943323705.2 Streptomyces griseus | reverse complement strand
TCAGGGCGAAGTAGTTATAACAACCAATATTTTTATAATTCCATTAATGTTGCTTTTGAACCATCTGAATACGGTGGAACAAAAAAGGATAATATCGCTTTCTTTAAAGGAGCAAAAACAATTTTAGTAATAGGTTTATTGTACTCTATATTCATCATTTTCATCACAGATTCTGGAGTATGTACAAAATTATTTTTCACGGCATCTTTAATCGGCCAAAGCATGAAAATCATTTTTCTGAATTTATGTTGCTTCTGAAAAAGCACAATTGATTTCACAAAAGCCAAAAGAAAATAACAATAATGTAGAAATGCTTGAATTTTAAATCTGTATTTAGATTGCAAAACTTTATATCGGTTTCTGATGTAGAAATACATTTTCCACGATGACTGATAATCCCACTCTTTTTTATGAGCATGCGAAAGCTCGGGATGATAAACTATACTCTGTGTTATGGTTTTAGCAGGAATTTTATATTGATTTACGATGCGGTAAAAATATTCGCGCTCTTCGCCCCAATAAAAGAAATTAGTTTGTGGCAATCCCACTTTTTCAATAATCGAACGATGGATTAATGTGCCATTAAATGGATGACAAACACCTTCTATCATTCTTTCTTTCACTTCTTCAATACAGGTATAATGTTTGGTTTTGGAAACAAATGTGCTCTTATTATCTTTATTGATAACGGCACAATTGAGTAACTCAAGTTCAAATCCTTTATAAAGTAATAAATTTTCCAAGGCATCGTATTTCGGACAGCTGTCATCATCCATGCACCAGATCATTGAATATCCTTTTTCATATGCCCAGCTGATGGCGGTATTGTATCCACCGGCAGAGCCTTTATTTTCCTGGTAAATTTGAATGATATCGGTTTGCTGGTCAAGCCAAACACTTGTATAATCTACGCTTCCGTTGTTCACAACAAGGATCGCGTCCGGTTTTCTAGTTTGATAACGTATCGCATTTATACACTCGGCAAGCAATGCATGACGATTGTACGATACTACTACTGCAATAATTCGTTCCATTGGGGGTTGGGGTTAGTTTTAGTAATATTGGTATCATGAAAAACGAAGCAATGGCGTTGATATTGCTTTATGCACTGTAAATCAGCACTTCAGAAGTGAAATTGAGTAGAATTTGAGAGGTAGACCGTAATTTCCGTAGCTAGTATGAATGTGAGCTTACGTATTGACTCACAATGTATTATACAATTTTAAAATTAGTCCATCCATTTTTTATACCACATTTGAAACATCAGGAGGTACCAGAATAAACTATTGTAATTTCTGTCGCCTTTGTAAAATTGATTCATGATATGATTGACGCCATGTTGATTAAACAACCCATGTTGAGCAAAAGCTTTTTCACTCATAAATTCTTCAGTAAAGGACTTCAAATCATTTCGAAGCCAATTGAATACCGGTACACCAAATCCCATTTTAGGTCTGTCCATGATGGATTTTGGTACGTATTCATGTACAATCTTTTTAAGTAAATATTTTCTGTCGACGTTTTTAATTTTTAAATTTTCGGGTAACTGGGCCACAAATTCTACAATGCGATGATCTAAAAATGGCTCTCTGCCTTCTAGTGAAATGCTCATACCTGCACGATCTACTTTAGCCAAAATATCATCAGGCATATAAGTTTTATAATCAATGGCAAGCATGCTATCCAACAAACCTATGTCTGCTTTTAATTGCGAATCCGATGAAAAAAATGAATCCGGCTGAATGATGTTTTCATTGAGTAATCCCTTTAATTGATTGTTAGAATAAACCTGTGAAAACAAAATATCCATAAGGTTAACAGCAGACGGGTGCTGCATTTGTAACAATTGTTTGAATCTTTCCTTTTTTATGGACACTGCATTATTTCCGGTAATAGTAATCAAAAAAGAATCAGGTATGATGTCAAGTAAATGTGAACTAGATTTCCTGAGCAACGAAGGAAATAAATTGATTCTTTTATGAAAGTCAAGCGCTTGCTGGTATTTGATGTAACCTGCAAAAATCTCATCACCGGCATCGGCACTTAACGCAACGGTTACCTGCTGTTTGGCGAGTCTACTTACCAATGTTGTAGGAATGATAGACGAATCCCCAAAAGGCTCATCACAATAAAATGGAATATCCGGTATGATATCTTGAGCTTCTTTGGTAGTACAATAATATTCGGTGTGATCGGTTTTTAAATGTGATGCCACTTGCTTGGCGAAAACAGCTTCATTATGATCTTCTTCATGAAAACCAATTGTAAATGTTTTGAGCTTATCTTTTTGTTGAGATTGTATTAAGGCTGTAACGGCTGTGCTGTCGTAGCCTCCACTTAAAAATACACCCACTGGCACATCTGCAACCATTCTGTAATTGCAAGCAGAAATCAATAATTCATGAAGCGAGGATTGTGCCTCAGTCTCTGAAATGTCAAGCTTGGGTTTGTTGTATGCATCAAAAACATCCCAATATTTTTTTATAGTGAAATTTTTCTGTGTCAGTGAAAAATGCAAGTAATGGCCGGGTATGAGCTTATGTGTGTTTTCAAAAATGGCCAATGGCGCCATAATATATCCATATTGAAAATACTGATGAACAGCCTGCTTATTGATTATTTTTTTAAACTTCGGATGTTCATGAAAACTCTTCAATTCGGAAGAAAATAAAAACAGACCTTCATGCCAATAATAGTAAAATGGTTTTACTCCGGCACGATCTCTAAAAGCCATGACCTCATTTTTAATATTGTCATAGATTATAAAAGCAAACATGCCAATAAAGCGTTTAACCATTGCCGTTCCCCAAGCTTCCCATGCATGAAGAATCACTTCGGTATCAGAATGAGAATGGAATTGATGACCTAATTGTTCGAGTTCTGATTTGATTTCAGCATAATTATAAATTTCACCATTGAAGATGATGGTAAAATTTTTATAACTCATAGGTTGAGATGCCGCATTGCTCAAATCGATGATGGAAAGACGGCGATGGCCAAGTCCAATTTGAAAATCTTGATGTTGAGAAAAATGATACCCGCTTCCATCCGGACCCCGGTGTGCAAGAATGTCTGTGGCATTACGAAGTATCTCCTCAGAAGATTGATGACTGAAATCTATAAATCCGGCAATACCACACATACAATATTGATTTGCAGCGCTAAATTAATAAATAATGAGCCGAGAAAGATAATTGAATGAAAGAGTTTATTGAATTCTGCTGACTTGATTATTTTCTATCATATACACCTGACCACTTTCCGGACAAACTGCTTTTCCGGAATTGTCAAATGATAATTTATGTCCATATTCACTCATCCACCCT
>CALPIT020000266.1 GCA_943323705.2 Streptomyces griseus | reverse complement strand
TATTAGATATTTGGAGGGAAAATCATCTGCCGATTTTTCATATTCAACATTGTTCAACTAATCCTAATTCATTGCTAAATGAGAAGAATAAAGGAAATGAATTAAAAGAAATTGTACAGCCAATCAGTGGAGAGCCGGTTATCAAAAAAAATGTAAACAGCGCTTTTATTGGTACCGACCTTAAACAACAACTAGATGAACTGAAAATAGACTCACTTGTACTTGTTGGATTTACAACTGATCATTGTGTTTCAACAACAGCAAGGATGGCAGGAAATTATGGTTATGAAACATTTATAGTTTCTGATGCAACCGTCTCTTTTAATAAAAAGGGAATTGATGGACAAAGCTTTTCCGCCGCTTTAATTCATGAAACCTCTTTAGCAAGTTTGAATGAAGAATTTGCAACAGTGGTAACTACAGCATTTTTAAAATCAATATTAAAAAAATAACGTACTAATTAATTCTATTGATTCATATTGGATGTATTCACGCTAACGAAGAACATTTTTCATACTCAATCAAGAAACTATGCAGGCCTATATTTTAGGATGTATAAAACCATAAATAATGACACCTCGAATTGAAACATTAAATGAAAAGAAATTAGTTGGGAAGCGTATGACCATGAGTTATGCTGATTACAGAATTGGTCAGCTTTGGGGTAGTTTCATGCCAAGAAGAAAAGAAATAACCAACAACGTCGATAATGATTTGATTTCATTGGTAGTATACAAGCCAACACATTTTGCAGACTTCAAACCTACCAACGAATTTGAAAGATGGGCAACAGTTGAAGTAGCAAGTTTCGATAATGTACCCAATGAAATGGAAACGTATACTTTGCCAACCGGTCTTTATGCTGTTTTTCTTTACAAGGGAACGAGCACCGACATCTCCAGTTTTTATCAAAATATTTTTACTGTCTGGATACCAAACTCAGCATATGCATTAGATGATAGGGCGCATTTTGAAGTATTAGGAGAAAAATACAAGAACAATGATCCATCTTCAGAAGAGGAAATTTGGATACCGATAAAAGCAAAATAAAGGACAAGGCGTTTAATCACAATTTTCGAAGTAATGAATAAGGTCACGCGAAGTTTCACGCAAAGCTCGCAAGGGAGCAAAGGCGCGATTTTTTTGTAATGTTCTATCGGGGAATATCTTGTCTTTAGCAAGAAATGTTATTTTATGAATTGTTCCTTCGGAATGTTTGGTGAGAGATGGCCACGAATTCACGAATTTTTTTCACCGCGGAGAATAGAGATTTTTGAGATTACGCGGAGATTTTGCCACTAAGGCGCGAAGGCACAAAGTAGCACGAAGGATGTCTTTTATTTTAGTAGTTGATTTCTATTTCGCCAAGGGAGGACGTAATTTAATACATGAGAGAATGACAATTTAATTTTCGAAATACCACTTTTACATTTTATATTCTACATTTTACATTTTCACAGCCACTAAGGCGCTAAGGCACAAAGAACCACAAAGTCTGTTTCATTTTATTCCTAGAAATAATAATCTTTACCTTTGGCCTTGTATTAAAACCATTGTACAATGACCCAAAAGACTATTTTACATTTTCTGTTTATTTCAATTATTGCTTTTGTAATTTCAGAAACTTCATTTGCACAGAAAGTTCAATTTTCAAAAGGGCAATTAATAAAGTCGGAACAGATTGCTGTATTTAATACAGAGAAGCTGAATAAAATTACAAATGAGGAATTGCAGCAGTTTTTGAATAGTTCACCAACTCCTTTCGAAGCCTATAAAGGAAAGTTTGCCACTCCAAAAAACGATCTGACGTTATATAAGCTTACCTATCAGTCAAGCATACCCGAAATGAAGAACAAGCCAACTATTGCTACAGGGCTTATAGCCATTCCAGATCAAGTCAAAGAAGGTGTGCCCATGATTTCTTATCAACATGGAACGGTGTTTGGTAGAAAAGACGTGCCTTCCAATATTGAATCGTCAATGGAAATGAAATTGATTTTGTCTCAATTCGGTGGACAAGGTTTTGTATGTATCAGCGCAGATTATATTGGACTAGGTGATTCAAAAGAACCCAATTCTTATTTTTCGAGAAAAGCAACTGAAGAGGCCTGCATGGATATGTATTCGGCTTCAACGGAATTCCTCAAGAAAAAAAATATTAAGTCTGGTCCATTTTTTACTATGGGATGGTCTCAAGGTGGATATAGTAATATGATATTCCTGCGTCGTTTGGAAGAAGCAAAAATTCCGGTAACAGCTTCTGCCACTGCTGCAGCGCCAGTAGATTTAAATTTGTTTCTTACGCGCGGAATGACCAATCCCAGAGCGATTGATGCATTTTTTACGCCTGCTGCTTTTGGTAATCTGTTGTTTTCATTTGAACATTATTACAATATGCCAGGCTTGGCTAAAAGAAGTATTCTTCCTCAATATTATCCTATCGCAGAAGATTTCTACAATTTTAAAATTGATTTCCTTACTCATTTACAAAAAACAACGTCAAAGATTGTCGATTATGTTCAACCAGAATTTATTGAACAAATGAAAGCCGGCAATAACAAGTTGTCGAATATTCTCAACGAATCTGAAGGTTATCGTTGGTTAAGTGTAACTCCGTTAAGAGCATATTATGGTATGAAGGATGAAGCCGTTCCTGATTATCTTGCTCATCTGGCTATAGATTATCAGTGGTTGTTGGGCAAAACAAACGGACAATCATTTAATGCCGGAGAAAATGCCGACCACAGAAATACTTATGTGTATGCGTTGATAGATGTGCTTCCATGGTTTAAATCATTCATCAAGTAATTACATTTATAGAAATAGCAAATTCTTTTCAAACCAAGAATCAATTGGAAAGTAAACAATCATATCACATGGTCAATACCGATTTCAGCATCTTTCCAATACTATACACAGAGAGATTAATTCTTAAAGAAATAACCAATAAGGATGCTCCCGTTTTATTTGAAATGAGAAGTAACCCGGATATCATGAAATATATTGATCGTCCGATTCCAAAGTCAATAGATGATATCCATGAATTGATTCAGAAAATGGAAATCATGAAATCAAAAGGCGAAGGCATTTCATGGAGCATCTTCAAAAAAGAAAATCCGGATTTGAAAATTGGCAACATTGGTTTGTACAGGATTATTGCCGAACATTACAGAGCGGAGATTGGTTATATGCTCAATACCGGCTACCATCAACAGGGTATTATGTTTGAGGCTATTCAAAAAGTGATTGAATATGGTTTTAAAGAAATGAATCTCCATAGTATCGAAGCCAATATCAATCCAGAAAATATGGCTTCCAGAAAATTATTGGAAAAAGC
>CALPIT020000265.1 GCA_943323705.2 Streptomyces griseus | reverse complement strand
TCGATAAGCTTTTTCGCATTCATCAATACAAAATCATCTGCTTTTATCACGATACCGAGTCCAAGGTTGTTGTTGGGTAATACATTCATTTTTCCGCTCATCTTCAACACGTGATTGACACTGTCTGTAATCTCTATATCATTTAAAATAATATCAGGTGATTTAAAAATCAATTGCTGATTATTGATACGATATGTTGTACCAAGCATGCTGATTTTAAATGACGTACTGTCGATATACAAACTGCCATTCCACTCAGGTACATCATTTTTACTTTTTATCTCAATGTCACCATGAATATTTCCTTTACAATGTTGAAGCTGTCCTTCAGAAAACGCTTCCATTGTTTTTAGATTCAATTGATTGATATGCAGTTTTGCTTCATATGCTTTTGAAGTATCTTCAATAAAGTAGTTGGCATCAAGCTGCAGGTCATTGCCATTTTCGTTCAATGTCAATTTGGTCTTGATCTCATCATCATTAACTTTGTTGGCTTCACAGAAAATATTCCCAATAGGATAACCCATAAATGCTAATCCTTCAATTTCTGCAGTACCTGTAAATGATGGCAAAGCTTTGTCGAAATCACCTGCACTCATTTTGGCATCAATGATTCCTGAAATAAAAAGGGTATCATCGCTGATTAAAGAGCCTATGCTTTTTAAACTAAAATTATCTATATCTATGGCAAGTTTACTATTTTCATTTGTTCCAGTACTATTTAAATAAATCAATGAAGTATCATTACTGAGCATGAAATTTTTCACCGAAAATCCATCTGCACCAAATTTGATTTCATTATCATCAATGGTATTCCAGTGCTCGTAATTTAAAAGCAAATCATGGGTTAGATGAAAACTATAATTATCATTCTCTGCAGCCATTTGACCATTAAATCCTAACCAGTCAATGTTCTTATTGTCTTTTACGAGCAATCCAATATCAAGTTTGTTGTTATGCAGATTGGCGTCAAGTTCGGTACTGTGAATATAGTAATCACCCATTTTCAGCGAATCAAAATTTAGTCTGGTTTTCAGTGTATCGCTGTTTCCTTGTAAATCAAAATTTATATTTCTTATTTCTTTGTCAGCGTATCCTATTTGTTGTGTGTTGATGTTCATACTAATGGCAGCACCATCATTATTGTTTTCAATATTTCCTGTAAGATTTATTTTCTTGAATTTAATCTCATCCGGAATGAAAGCATTTATAATTTCATCTGATGTTATATTTCCTGTAAATCCAAAATGTTGATTTGGTAAAATAATGGTGCTATCATTTTCCTTAAAATGATAGTATTTGTTGGCTTGATTGATCAGCGATTCAGTTAAATTGTTGTAATCAAAAATACCACCTGCATCAATAGACGCAAATGATGTTCTAATGTGGATAGAGTCTGTACCATCAGTATCTGAATTAGCGGTAATACTGGCATCATAAACCGGAAACTGCTTTGTTGCTGTACTAATATTACATCTTGTTAGTTTTACTGCAGCATTCAGCTGATGTGGTTTAAGGTTAATGGCGTTGATATAAACATTTCCTGAAAGATTTAATGTGTCTTCAATAAAATGAAGATCATGCAATTGAATCGTATCAATACTGATATCTGTATTTATGATGGGAAATTCATTTGTAACATCAGCCTCCATTTTATAATGTACTTTCAGATGTTGGTCGTTTATTTTTCCTAAGCTATTGAGGATACCATTTTGTAGTGAAGCGCCAAGGTCAATGTTTTTATACTTGTAATGATTGTATTCAAACTCATTTAAATTGACGCCAAAATCAGCACTCATCTTCTTGTAATCAATTCCATTACCTTTTGCAACGAAACTTCCATTGATATTTCCTAGAGTGGTGTCTTGTTTTAATAATTTACCCAACATAAATCCGGGTGTAGAAAGTATAAGGTCGTAAGTAGTTTTTTCAGGTTGATTAATGTTTGTGATAAAACCTTTTATATGTAATAAACCAAGACTGCTGCTGATGGATAAGTCTGTATTGAAATAATTGCTGTTGCCTTGCAAGCTGCCATTAGCTGTAATATTTGCTGGAATGTAAAGTTGTTTTTTTATTTCATCAGGCAGATAATTTAAAATCATTTTTGTATTCAATGAAAATGATTTTGTATTTACATTGAATTTCAACTTGTCAGGGTTATCGAAGTTGTTTACAGTAATGTTCCCATTATATTCAAATCCTTTTGCTTTGGCGATGATAGAAGCATCCGCATTTTTCATGTTGCCTTTTATTTTTCCGTTCAATTGAAAATCATCAGGTAAATCTTTCAATGAGGCTTGATTTTCTTTTGGAACAAAAAATACAATATCTTTTTTCAACAAATTTGCATTGATGATATTAACGTCGTAGGCGATTTTATTTGAATCAAGCAAATGGTATAATGTAGCTTTTGCTTTCAATTGACTTCCTTGCAATCCGCTGAATTCAAAATCAGTAAGTTGTAATGTATTCAAATTGCCATTGGCTTCAGCGGTAAGATTTAGTTTGTCTGATTTTAAAAATTCATTTGGTATGATTTTTCGCAATTCAGGATTCAAAATTGACAAGTCTTTCGTTGAAATATAAGATTTGTAAAGTGAAAGATTGAAGTGGCTATTTTCAGGCTTATTGATGATATCATCTATCTCATTAAAGCTATAATCAAAAGACCGTTGAATAAGACTGTTTGGCGTTTTAATGTACAACTCTTTTGCGCTTATTGAATTCTTGTTCAAGTTAAAATTCACATGAGCAGTATCGAGTGAAAGTCCTGATTTTTCGTTTAAGGCTAACTGTTTGATGATAAATGAAAGTGAATCTTCTCCAAAATAAATGTCTTTTATATCGCTGTTTATATTTTTGACAACAACATGACTCGGATCAAATCCATCAATTACGGGTGCAGCCATGTCATTGTAGATTAAACTGCTTCGCTTAACAGAAATATTTGTTGTATTGAATATCCAAGGCAATGAAGTGCTTGAGGTGTCAATATTGTTTGCTGCTGATTTGTGATTGAATACGATATCAGTACTATCAATAAGTAAAGATTTGTTTTTTATCAACTGCTTGTTCAAGTCAACATAAAAATAATTTGCTTCCAGTTGTTTTGATTGATCAGAAAAAAATATTTCATTTTCGCTATCGTTGAAAATGAAAGTTGAATTTTTCAAATTGGTGCGTTCAACAGTTATGATTGGAAGTAAGGTTTCAACTTTAGGAATGACTTGTTGTACAATATTTCCTTTATTCAATTGCATATTAATGCTGATGCCATCTCCATCTATGTTCTTTACATCATAAATAGACTTTTCTAGGTCAATGGTATTGAAGTGG
>CALPIT020000264.1 GCA_943323705.2 Streptomyces griseus | reverse complement strand
GAGGTTAAATTATTCTTCTTCAATTTCCTGTTCATGAAGCATTATCGCCATTTTATTTGTTTTCACAAACTGACACCAGTAACAATTATCATCACCACAGCCTGTATAAAATTCTCTGTTTTGAATTTTAGTCCAGGTATCTTTTATTTGATGTGTTACCGTGGTAATGTCTTCCGGCGTTATGACTAATTTTTGCTTTCTGTATTTTTTCTTTTTATCTGGCTCAATGAAATCAAATTCACTGCTAACGGCAACCCAGTCTTTACCAGGTTTGTTGTCGATTAAAATTTTATAAAAAACAGCTTGGCGCCAGTAATCGCCACCGTTAGGCACTTTATCAGAAGGACCTTTAAGTTTATCTAATCCTTTCTCTGGGTCTCCTGATTTGTAATCCACCACATTTATATTTTTACCATCGAACTCAAGTTTGTCGAGTTTACCTTTTATAGGCACAGCTTCAATGACACCGGAAACACTATGTTCAAGTAAAACTATTTTATTAAATGAATGGATGTAAGTATCGTAATAGTTTGATAATACTTCATGACCTTGTTCTGTTCTTCTTTCAAATTGTTCTTTAGAAAAGCTTTCTCGGTGCCTGTTCATGTAAAACTCAAAAAGTTCGATGAATGTTTGCTTAGGCGGAAATTCTTGATTCGGTTGTTTGGTCATTTTATCAAAAAGATGATGCAAAGCGAAATGCACAGCTGAACCAAATTCAGTAGCTTCATTTTTTGCAGAAGGAATCCTGATAAAATTATTATAGTAAAAACCTAAAGGACATTTTAAATAACTGTTAAGTGCGGTTACATTCATCACAAATCTGTCGAGAATCGGTGTAATGATATCATCTTCCATTTTCTCGATTTCAGGAGCGGCACCTTCGCCAAAAATTAAGACTGCAAATTGTTCAATGATTGTTGTATCTAAAGATATTTTTTCTATAGGCAATTGATAATTCTCCTGTATTTCCGCAATGAACATGGTGGGTTCTATTTCCTTTCCATCATTTTTAAATTTACTATAGGAAATAAATAAATGTTGCTCTGCTCTGGTGATGGCAACGTAAAACAATCTTCTCAGTTCCTGAAAATCTTTCACAGAGGTAATCGAAGCAAAAACGGTATCTGGAATTTTATACCCACGATTGTTAGCTCTTTTCTTTTCCCAAACATCAGCATTAGCGCCAACGATAAATACATATTCAAATTCTAGTCCTTTAGAACCATGCGCCGTCATTAAGTTAACACCTTTCTCCGAGCCGCTGATTTGTACCAATGGAATACTGATTTTTTCATTTTCCATCAGCTCAATTAAATTCACCATTTCCTGTAAACTGAGGAATGGATTTCTATGTGTTTCATCTTTAATAAAATCAAACAAGGCTGTAAGTACTTGCAATTGCCAGTGTTTATCAGCACTCGACATTATCGCATTGATAACACCCGCTTCTCTAATCACAGCTTCAAAAAGCATTTGCAAAGTATTGTTAGGTACTGCCGCAATTAAATTTTCAATGATTTCAGCAGCTCGTTTCATGGGCTCGCTGATATTGGAACTGAATAAATCTCTTGAAGGAGAATTTATTTTTTCTTGTAACAGATGACGGATTGATGTTTTATTTTCTTTGTATCTCCTGTCTGCCACTTCAATGGTTGTCTTGGCAATTTCCACGGGTTGTATCCCAAACCAATCAAAATGCAAGATTTGAAAAAGCATTTCATCACCACTGTTAGGAATGTAATGTTCTGATGCGAGGTATTTTAAAATCTTAATTATTTTTTGAACAAGCGGCAACTCAAGTGCATTCATGTGGCGTTTACTGTACACCGGTATGTTCATTAAATTGAAATACTGTGAAATGGTTTCACCGTATTTATTTTCTTTATAGATGATGCCAATCTTTCCGGGAGCTACACCACTGGCTAGCAATGCTTCTGTTTTCTTAACCACACCAATCATTTCATAACGAATGGTTTCATATTCATGTATTATTGGTAAATGAGTCAGGTGTTTGATGTTATTGTTTTCAGCTAGCAATTCTTTCGACAACCCATCAATCTGATTTACAAGTCGGTCGCTGTTTCTTGAAATAAGTGCTTTTGAAGTATCAAGAATTGGTTGCACCGATCTGTAATTGCTGGTGAGTACGACTTTTAAAATGTCATCGCTGTATGTGGTAGCAAAGTGCAACATGTTCTCCACGTTTGCGCCCTGAAAACGATAAATACTTTGGTCGTCGTCGCCTACAACAAATACATTGGGTTTTTCCCAGTAACTGATGAGGAGTTGCACGAGCTGATTCTGTGTTCCGCTTGTATCTTGATATTCATCTACAAGAATGTATTGATATTTTTCCTGGTAAGTGGCAAGCAAATTCGCATTTTCTTTTAGGGCTTTCAATACCCAATTGATCATGTCGTCAAAATCATAACGATTTATTTTACGCATCATCTCCGTAAAACGTGGAAACTCATTTACAGCAGCTCTGAGTTTTTCCATCTTTTCCACTTCGTCGTGATAAGTTGGTTTAAGATCGCCTTTGCTGTATTGTCCGGCTCTGCTAGTTTTATAAATAAAAGCATCGTTTTGTGGCAGTTCATTTAAATAGGCATCAATACTTTGTATCAAAAATTCGGGCGTCCAACCTTCTCTTTTCATCGCACTGAATAATCCCTGTAATGGATAAGCTTCATAATACACATCGCCTCTGTATCTTTTTAAAATATGATTTTTGGGAAGTGAGTCAATCAATTCTTTGAACAACTGAATTTTTTCAAGATCAGAAATTGGATCTAAAGTGTTTTTTTCAAATAGCGTAAGATTGTCTTGAATGATTTCATTGCAAAAAGCGTGAAAGGTAAAAATGTTTACTTTATAAGCGTCCGGACCAATAAACTGTAACAATCTTTTTCTCATGGCTACCACGCCAGCATCGGTGTAAGTCAAACAAAGAATATTTTCAGGAGCAGCATCTGTGTCTAACAATATCTTACCGATACGACTTGCCAGAATTTGTGTTTTGCCTGTTCCCGGACCCGCAATGACCATTACCGGACCTTCAATTGTATCTACGGCTAATCGTTGCTGTGAGTTGAGTTTGAGGTATTCTTTTTCGTAATTATCACGGAGTTTTTGACTTTGATTTGACATGGGGCAAAGGTAAATGTTTGGGGGGATTCTAGATGCTGGATATTGGATGCTGGATACTTGATGCTGGATACTTGATGCTGGATACTGGATGCTGGATGCTGGATACTGGATACTGGATGCTGGATACTGGATGCTGGATACTGGATGCTGGATACTGGATGCTGGATGCTGGATACTGGATGCTGGATACTGGATG
>CALPIT020000263.1 GCA_943323705.2 Streptomyces griseus | reverse complement strand
TATTAACTAATGGAAAATACACTGATATCACAATAGAAAAATCAGTGCCAGCAACCATAAAGCAAGCCGGAGATAAAGAGTTGCATGTAAACCAGCTTTCACAAGGGACTTCAGGTTTATTAGGCATTGCCTTACGTCTAAGTATGGCTGATTATTTTTTAGAAAATAAAGAAGGCTTTCTAATTTTTGATGATCCAATGACCGATCTCGACGACAACCGTCAATCCACTACTACTAATTGTTTGATGCAATATGCCTCATCTCGTCAAGTTATTATTTTCACTTGTCATCGCTCACATTATGAGTTATTCGGCGGTAATGAAATGGAGCTGAATTGAGTGTTCTTTAAATTCCAAAAGAAGGTTATTGATTGCAAGTTTTTTGGAATCATGCGAATTAATTTTTTTCAAAATTAAAATGGAAGTCCTCAATGAATTTGAGGTGTGTTATTTTCCCCCTCTGGGGAATTGTTGGGTTAGCCACGAATGCACGAATTGTTTCACCTATGGTAAGATGAGGAAATAAAGATTACGCGGAGATCTTTAACCTCGAATACACGAATTTTCATCTAAACACGAATTAAAATTTCAATATTTTTTTCGATGTTCAGCGTATTTTGATTCCTAGAGGTATTTTAGAGTTCTAAATCTTGAATTTAATTCGTGAATTCGTGGCATCTCCCTTATCCTCCGAAGGAGGGCATGGCATAATTATAAAAATTTTATGAATTACAAAATCACCCTTCGTGTACCTTAGTGCCTTAGCGCCTTTGTGGCAAAAAAAATTTCAAAATATGAATATTAGATTTCTCATCATCACCATTTCTTCCTGCATATTTCTTTTTTCAAATTGCCAATCCGATTCATCAAAAAATGCAAAAAAGAACAACGACTCAGTTTCATCAAAAAAAGTTTATGATAAAAAAATAATGTTGTTGCCATTAGGAAAAATAAATAACACAACCGTCAAGAACATTTACGATTCTTTACAACAAATATTTCCTGATGTGATTTTGATGAAAAAGGAGTTTATGCCTGCAATAGCTTATACAGGACCACCAAGAAAAAGATACAGAGCCGATACATTGATTCATTGGATGAACAGACGTGCAAAAGAAAACGAAGTGTTTTTAGGCATCACCTCTTTTGATATCAGCTCAACAAAAAAAGACACTGCTGATTATGGTATCATGGGGCTGGGATTCAGACCAGGCAAAGCATGTGTCGCTTCTGATTTCAGGGTAAAAGTAAAATCGAATTTTTTCAAAATTGCAATTCATGAACTAGGGCATACTGCTGGATTAAATCATTGTCCGGAAAAAACATGCTTCATGCGTGATGCAGAAAGCCATGATCCTACAGGGGAAGAAAAAGAATTTTGTAAGCGTTGCAAGTCTTTCTTAATTGGTAAAGGCTGGAATTTGTAAAGGTTGAAAAACGTGTTACACCAACAATTATAACTAAATACCAATCGTTGTCAATTTATTTAAATTCATTACCTCTACAATAATAAAATAACAATCAAAATATTATTAGATTAATTTTATGAGCAAATCAAAAACACCTGATTTGTAAAATATAAAAATGCTAAAACTACAATTACTCCGCACCCAATTTAATAATGATTATATTCCAAATCCTGATTCAAGAAATACTACGAACCTTGTAAATCTTTCAAGAAATCCGACAATAAGGAAAAAAAACATCGACACTTTATTTTCGCTAATTAATAAGACATTTAATTCTTTTTTAAAAATACCCGAAGATGAAGTAAGGTATGAAATTGAAATAGATATTATTACTGCGTTAGCCTGGTTTGAAAATTTTGATGTTGAAAAATTTCCGATTTCAGAGATGCTTGACATTAGAATATTTGACACCCTCACAAAAACGACAATTCAAGGTCCAATTGGTTTAAATTTTTCTTCTTATTTAAGAGACTATGATTTTAATGTAGTGCTTCCTAAGATTATTAAAAAAGAAGCAACGAAAGAAGAGGAAGATTCATTTGGTTTGCTGCATGGCATTATGTTTCAAATGCAATTTAAAAACTATGCAGAAGCAGGGATTTTAGATACTGATGCCATAATAGCCATTAGCGTGTCAAGTAACAGAACGTACACGACCACACAAAAAACTCATCCAGTATTAGGCATTAACTATGCTGAAAATGGCGAAGATTCATTCACAGCAAATTACTTTAGAAAAATGGGACTTGAGCCTTCCTATTATATGGCATCTGGGATGTGTGCTCCTTTAGCTTTTTATCATAAAAAAAATGAATTGGAAAACAGAGATCCTCTTCAACTTTGGGCATTGATTGCGGTGATGGATAACATACAAAAAATTTATCGCCCAGAAATTTATGCTTCGAACAAAATTGCGGGTGATCATTTTAAACCAAGTCTTACTGATACAGATTTTACCAGGCCTTCAATTTATTATGACCGGGAGGAGAGAGATCAAACATTAGTTTCCCAACAAGCTGCGTTTGTAAAAAACAAATTCCTTGATCCATATAACAGCGAATTACAAAAGCTACTCAGCAACCTTAAGTAAAATTTATTATTGATAATTATTTGAGGTGTTGTAGTGAAGTGATTTTTATTAAAAAGTTGCAATTTGAATTAAAATTCAGCCCAGTATTTTTCATAGTAATAATCTTGTTCTGTCAACCTATTTTAGGATGAGGCAAATCTTGAGATTATAAAAAAAGGCCACTATTGAAGTGGCCTTTTTTATTATTAATTATTGTTATTATGGTTGTTTCAACAATTCATAATATCTATCAATTACAATTGTGTCGCCGTTTCCATTAAGAGCACCATATGTTCTGTTCAAAGACATATTAGGAGCTGCCAACGTGTAAATGTAAAAAGAAGTGGTATCATTTGGAGGTGCTGAAGTAGAAATGCCCAAGCATTTTAAAGTTGTTCCATAACCAAATCCGTTATTAGTAGCTGCTGAATATGCTCCTGTGTAAGAAGTAGCAGCTGTAGCAGTTTGCCATTTGTAGGTATTGTTGCTATTAAATTGGAAGTAACCAACGCTAGTTCTTAAATCTTGAGGCGTTCTTACAGAATCAAGCACAAAAGTGTTGTTGTATACAGCTTCACTCCAGTTGTAGATAGAATCACGAATATATTGATAAGCCCATTTGCCAACATAAGCATTTACTACTGACAAAGTCATAGCGCAAGTTTGACCACCAAAAGAAATTGCAAAATTGGCGTTTCCAGTAGCAGAAGGTGTACCAGTGATAGTATAAGTAAGGTTACCTGCCCCACTTGCCAATGTACCTGCAGTAAGAGTTGCAGTTAATCCAGTTACTCCAGTTGAAGTAATAGCTGTTCCTGCT
>CALPIT020000262.1 GCA_943323705.2 Streptomyces griseus | reverse complement strand
GTACGAAGCATGTCCATGGCTTTCTCACGGTTGCCCAACTGACTTCTTTCTGTTTGACAAACCACAACGATACCCGTAGGCTTATGTGTTAAGAAAACTTTTGTTTCAACTTTATTTACGTTTTGTCCACCCGCACCACCAGAACGAGCCGTTTCCATTTTTACATCACTTTCTTTCAATTCAAAATCAACTGCATCAGCTTCCGGCATTACAGCTACTGTTGCGGCGCTGGTATGAACACGGCCACTGGCTTCGGTATCGGGTACACGCTGTACACGGTGAACGCCACTTTCAAACTTCATCGTACCATAAACATCGTCACCCACAATTTCTACCTGAACTTCCTTGTAACCACCAACCGTTCCTTCACTTTCACTGAGTATCGCCGTCTTCCAGCCTTTTTTCTCACAATATTTGAGGTACATTCTCAATAAATTCCCTGCAAATAAAGACGCTTCATCACCACCGGTTCCAGCTCTGATTTCCAGAATGGCATTCTTTTCATCATAAGGATCTTTCGGAATAAGGAGATTGCGGATGATTTTTTCAATTTCTTCTTTTTTAAGTTCCATCTCCGGTAACTCCATTTTAGCCATTTCCCTCATTTCCTCGTCATCGGAATACAACACTTCTTTATTGAATTCAATATCATCCAACAATTTTACATAAGCATTTCTGACATCTACAATTTTACCCAAACTCCTATATTCCTTACTCATCGCGCTGAACTTTTTATTGTCGCTTACGATTTCAGGATTGGTGAGGGCAACGCCAATATTATCGAATTTTGCTTTTATGGCATCCAGTTTATCTAACATAGTGTAATTTTATAAAACAATCAACGCGGCGCAAATTTACGCCATAACTACCATCATTTTGTATAGAAAATTAACTGCAGACCAGATTTTTAACGGATACGAGCTTTTACCCCAAGGTTCAGTATTGATTTTAGAAAAAAACGGTACCATTGTCGATATCGTGAATCAAGCTGAGGCCGGCGATGATATTGAGCGTCATGTAGGAATGTTGTCGCCTGGTTTTGTCAATTGTCATTGCCATTTGGAGTTGTCGCATATGAGGGGAAAAGTACCCAAACATACCGGTTTGATCGATTTTCTGATGAAAATTGTAGAGAACCGACTCGCCACCGAAGAAGAAATCCAATCAGCCATTGAAACTGCCGAAAATGAAATGATACAAAACGGCATTGTGGCGGTAGGAGATATTTGCAATACCACAAATACGATTGCGCAAAAGTCAAGAACCAATTTGCATTATCAGAATTTTATTGAAGTGGCAGGTTTTCCTGATGGGATTGCCGACAAAAGATTCAATGCCATTCTGGATGTTTATAATGAATTCACAAAAGTTTCGAAATATAATTCCATAGTTCCACATGCGCCGTATTCTGTGTCGGTTGCTTTACTTGAAAAAATAAATTCATTTCCGGGTAATGACATCATGACCATGCACAACCAGGAAACGCTTGCCGAAAATGAGTTGTATGAAAATATGGAAGGCGAATTTCTTCAGTTTTATAAAAAGCTAAACATTCCTGTTGATAGTTTCATTGCCAAAGGAAAAAGCAGTTTGCAATACTTTCTGCCTTTTTTCAAAAGAAATCAACCATTGATTTTGGTACACAATGTATATACAAAATTAGAAGATATCGGTTATGCACAAACGATGAGCGAACTTGATCATTCCGCTTTATATTTTTGTTTATGTCCGCATGCAAATCAATACATCAGTAATAAGCTGCCCGATGTAAATATGTTTGTAAACAACGAGATGAATATGGTTTTGGGAACTGATAGTTTGGCTTCAAATGATCAGCTGAGCATCATGGCAGAAATCAAATTGTTGCAAAAGTATTTCCCTCATATTTCTATTAACGAAATGCTGAAATGGGCTACCAGCAATGGCGCTAGGGCTTTGAGCATAAATGATGTGTATGGCAGTTTTGAAAAAGGGAAAAGGCCGGGTGTGGTGTTGATTGGAGAAGATAGCGAGTGTAGCCCACTTTAATTTCCCCATAGGGGAAGTTGATTGTGTTTTGTTGGTCTACCCAAATGGATTTTAAAATGACATCTCAATTATAGCTTGCTAGTTGGCAATAGAAAATTGATTTATAATTCTGAAATTACTTTTTGGATCTCTTCTTTTGTTTTACCCAATTTTATCTGAAGTCTACCTAACATCTCATCTTGTTTGCCCTCTACAAATAATAAATCATCATCGGTAAGTTTGGCGTATTTTTGTTTAAGCTTCCCTTTTAATTCATTCCAGTTTCCTTTTATTTCGGTTGTATTTGTCATTGGTACTTGTTTTAAGTATGAACTAAATTTATGTTGTTGAAATCCGTATTTGTTGCTTTCAAAATCTATAATATTGTTGGCTCATTATATGTATTGAAATAGCAATTGTCAAAACATTTTAAATCTTGTTGAATAAATAAAAAGGACAGTTGTTTGCATAACTATCCTTTTTATTTTTTCAGATATGGTCATGATTTAATTTCAAAAATCAAGAACATATAAAATCAAAAAAACTAAACTTTTTCTAACTGCATCTTGTTTAAGATTTGAATTACTTCTTCGTGATTTTTGTGCAATCTTTTTTCCAATCTACCAATCATTTCGTCTTCTTTACCTGATTCAAACTTCAAGTCTGCATCAGTCAATTGAGGATATTTATCTTTCAATTTTTTTGAAAGAGCGGTAAAACTCCCTGTAATCCTAAATTTTTCGCTGGTTTTTGTGTGTGTTGTTTCCATGTCTTTTTTTTATTGGTTTAGTTTAACAATAAAGTAAAATAAACCAAATGCTAGGCCTTTAACTATGACAACAGACAATCGCAGTTATGATTGTATCAAAAACATAAAATTATTAATTAGACTTCAAAGCAATGTCTCCTGGTTTGGGCGTTGCTTTGGAAAAATCCCGATGTTTTTTAGATACTAGAAGCTGGATAGGCTGGATAGGCTGGATAAACTAGATAGGCTGGATAGGCTGCCCAAACAACAAACAACAAACAATAAACAAACCTATTGAACTAATTGAACCTCTGAAACCTTTTGAACAAAAGTCTCTCCAACCAGCGCAGCAACTTAAACCCTTAAACCAGCGTAGCGATTTAAACCTCAAACTAGCGCAGCTTCACCCCAACACCTCCTGCAACACTTTCATCGTCTTCATTTGTCCGAAATCTTGCAGATGTAAGGCATAATATTGCTGATAAGCAGTTAGCAACAGCTTTCTAATTTCTTTATTGAGTTTTACTTCGTTGAGTTCTTCCGGATGGACGACTTTTAGTAACTCTATGGTGTGTTTTGTCAATTCACCCTGAATGAAATAATTATG
>CALPIT020000261.1 GCA_943323705.2 Streptomyces griseus | reverse complement strand
CGAGGTTGTGTGATGTTTTTTATTTCAGGAAATACTAAGGCGATTTCATTGTATTGAGTATTGCTGCCTTCAGAATTGAAATTGATAAACACATTATCGATGTCTGGTAATTCTCTAATGCCAATGCTACCGCGTAAAAATGTATTGCCACAACTGATGTTCATTTTTTTTACTTCGAAATTCGAAACCGTACCTTTCGCATTTCCATTGACATTAAAAGTTCGTTTCCATGATCTCACTTCCGGTGCAAACATGGCGATATCTTCACTGCTTACTTTACTGTTTTTTAATTGGCAATCAATCCGAACATTGGTAACAAATTCGTTCATGTCATCAAAAAAGTCATCATAATGCATGGCATAATAATCTTTCAAATGACTGTATGGAGTTTGTAAATCCAGATTTGAAAATTCCATGACATGGGAAGTGAGCAACACATTAGATTTGATTTGCTTTACTTCAAAACCATTTTTCTCTTTTGATTGTAATTTTATGGATGCACGTAAACTGTCGTTTTGATAAACAATATTATTGAGCTCTCCATTGATATTGTTGAAAGCAAAATGCAACGGGTCAAAATAATCTGCAAATGGAGCTCTTTCGGTTTCTTTATCATTTTGATAGCTTCCGTTTGTAATGCTCACTTTTTTTGCAAACATCGCAAAGCCAGTTTTCTTCGTATTTAAAACAACATTGGTCTCTGTTGTCGTAGTTGTACTTTGATAATTACTTGGTCTATTTCCTTGGTAATCGGTTTGAGCAAATATCGGTTGATTCAAAATCAAACTGCTGATCATCACTTTTTCATGATCAAGATCTAATGAATCGATATTAGCTTCCACATGTTTTACTGAAGCCAACATGTCTTCGCCTTTCCATTTGTCAATGCGATTGAATCGGATGTTATTAAATTCGGCTCTGTTGAATTCAAATGTTATTTGCTTGTTCGTTTTGGTTTTCGTTTTTGAAGGGCTACTAAAATAATCAATGATAAACTGATAATTCCATTCTGCATTTGTTCGCTTTAGATTGACAACAGCATCATCAAGTCCAACATATTTAAGTACAATTTTATCCTTTGCAAAAAACCAATCATTGATGTTGATTCTAGCAGCACCTGCATACAATAAAGTATCCTTTGATTGGTCTTCAATCAATAATTTTTTAAACTTCAGTTGATAAAAAAAGGTAAAGTCTACACTTTCAATACTTACAGTTGTGTGTAATTTATCGGATAGAGAAGATGCCACTTTCTTGATGATCCAAGTCTGAACTTTTGGAAGGTGTAAAATTCCATAAAGCGACATGATCAAAAAGAGAAGAACCAATAGTATTCGGGACGATATTTTTAGGCCTTTTCTCAGTGAATTAGATTATCTGTAAAATTAACCATTAGCTGCTTAAGCGCAAAAACCAAATGCTGATTTATCTCATAAATTTCGCTGGTTTAAGGGTTTAAGTCGCTACGCTGGTTTATGGGTTTAAAACGCTACGCTGGTTTAAGGGTTTAAGTCGCTACGCTGGTTGAAGGGTTGTTTCGCTGCGATTAAACCATTAAACCTCAATACCCAGCCGCAGCATCATCACCTCTTTTATCAGCAATAGCTGTTATTTTTTTTTCGTTTTGATAATCTATCTGGATCAGCTCTGTTCTGCCCATGTATCCTCTTTCTGTAATGTTGTAGCCCATTGCTGCGAGCTTTTCTTTAGGTGCATTTGGAAATTCAGGCTCAAAGAAAACCTCATCCGGCAGCCACTGGAAGTGAAATTTGGGAAGATTAACCGCATCCTCAGGGTTAATTTTGAAATCGATTAAAGAAGTGATGGTTTGGAAAACATTTGTTGGGATGGTAGATCCTCCAGGTGTACCAACAATGATAACTGGCTTGTTGTTCTTAAGCACGATTGTCGGCGTCATACTGCTGAGCATTTTTTTTCGGGGAGCAATGGCATTGGCTTCATTGCCGGTAACACCATATAAATTAGGAACTCCCGGTTTGATACTGAAATCATCCATTTCATTATTCAATATGAATCCGGCTTTTGATACTACCGTTTTGGATCCATAACTGTCATTCAATGTTGTGGTTATAGCTATTGCATTACCTTCATCGTCAACGATGCTGATGTGAGTGGTTTCTTCGCTTTCGTGAATAATACCTGCTTTAGTAATATTGCTACTGCCAGCTTTTCCTGGATGATAATTGTTGATTCTTGTTTGTAAATAGGCATCGCTGGTTAAAGTATGAACAGGCACTTTAACAAAATCCTGATCTCCTAAATAATTGGCACGGTCGGCGTAAGCTCTTCTTTCTGCTTCTATTATCAATTGCATACATTCAGGCGTTTGAAATCCCATTGAGCTCATTTTCTTATGTGCCGTCATCATTAGCAGTTGTTTCAAAATGATACCACCACTGCTAGGCAAAGGCATGGTCACGATGTGATTGTTTTTATAATCAAACTCCATCGGTGTTCTTGATCTGGCCTCATAATTTTTTAAGTCTTCCAAACTGATAATGCCTTTGCCTTTTTTCATTTCATCAACAATAAATTGAGCTGTAGGTCCTTCATAAAAACCTTTCAAGCCATTTTGTTGAATTCTTTTGAGTGTTTTAGCGAGGTCAGGCTGAATCAATACATCTTCTGCTTCCCATGGAACGTCTTTTACAAATGCTACAGGGCTAAAATTGTTTTTGAGAAAATCATTTTTCAATTCATTTAAATCTTCAGCTTGTGCTGCAGTTATCTTAAATCCATTTTCAGCATAATCGATAGCTGGAGCCATTAATGTTTGTAAAGGCAAGCGTGCATATGTCAACATTTTGAATATTCCAGAAACTGTACCAGGCACTCCGCAAGCAAGATGCCCGTCTTGTGACAAGCCAGGAATCGGATTGGAAGCGCTATCTAAATACATGTCTTTAAATGCTTTTTCAGGAGCCACTTCTCTGAAATCCAAACAAAGATTTTTGCCGTCTTTTGTATGAGCTATCATAAAACCGCCACCTCCTAAATTACCCGCATTGGGATACACCACCGCTAATACCAATTGAGTGGTGATGGCGGCGTCAAAAGCGTTACCTCCTTTTTTCAGCATCTCCAATCCAGATTTACTTGCCAAGGGATGAGCCGTAACAACCGCAGCATGACTAACCGTTATTTTTTTAGAAACTTCAGGATTGTAGCCAATTTGTTGAGCTTGAGCATAAGTTGAAAAGAATGTTAGAATACCTGGAATTAATAAAAGTAGCAGTTGTTTATTTATATGCATAATTAGATTTTTATTTATGTTGTCTTGCTTAATTCAACTTTTTTTTATCTAGCATCCAAGCATCCAGTATCCCGCATCCAGTATCCAGTATCTAGTATCCAGTATCTAGTATCCAGT
>CALPIT020000260.1 GCA_943323705.2 Streptomyces griseus | reverse complement strand
GTTGTATCTACTTTCTTTAAATTAATCAAACCCACACTGTGAAAAATAATATCACGATAAGACTCATACTTATCTTTTTTTGCCATGCTCAATAATGTCGCAATGTTTTTATTCAACTCCACTGAATCTCCACTGTTACGAACCATTTTCGCATTGTTGAGTCGGGCATAAATATCCATCAAAGGATCTACTGTATTTTTTGCAGCCAACGTGAAATAACTGCTTGCCTTGTCAAAAGTTCCATTCATCTCATATAACTGACCCAGCAAATAATTCCATCTCGAAACATCGATTTTATTGGTTGCTGTAGACAATCCTTTTTCAAGATAAACAGCAGCACTGTCATAGCCTTCCTGTTTGAAATACCAGTAAGCAGTAATTTGATTTAAATCATCCTTGAGTCTTTTGGGCAAGTTGGGATCTTCCTGTAAAATATTGATCAATCCTGCAGATTCACCAAACATATTCGCTTCCACATAAGTTCTGGCCAACCAAATCAACGCATCATTTCTACTCGGAGGCAAACTAAAAGTCCTTTGAATTAAATTTCTTTTTTCTCTATCGGCAATGGATAATTTTGTTGAGGTGGCTGTGCTGTTCGCACCCACAATTCTGTTATCATCCTCATTCTTTTTCCTTGGGAATAAATTATAATTGATGAACTGAAAGGTAAGTGCTGCAGAATCAAACAATTTTCTGTAATAGTAAGATTTACCAATAAGCAAGTACATATTATCCACCCAATCTGATCTTAAATCATGTAACAAAATACCACCCGTAGCCTTGTAAATCACAGAATCAAGTTCCACTTGTTGAGAAGCTGTGTTGTCAAGACTATAAGGATAAAATGGAAGCAATTGAGTATAGTCATCTACCTGAGCCGTTCTGGCACGGTCGATTACCAAATTGATTTTGTTATTGGCGTTAAAATAGTAGTTGTAATGCGTGATGGTATTTTGCGAAAACCTGCGGCCTTTTGTAAACTTCTTATCAGCGGTTTTTTCTGACGGCAGGATTTTTTCTTCGTATTCTACTGGTTTTTTTTCTTTTCCAAAAGGGTCAAATGTCCATGTCGGCTGAGCAGCAGCAGATACGGAAATAATACAAAAAAGCACAACAAATGGGAAAAATGAAAATGTTCTTCCTTTCATTAAAATGTTAGATTAAAAATGCGGTTAAATATCGGCATTTTTTATGTGTTAACCATCAAATTCTCAATATCAATAGACAACTTTAACGGAATTTCCAGAATATTAATAAAATGGGTAGAAAAACAGGCCGTAAACTTCAGCAGAAGTGGCATTAAATGAAGGTTGTTTTGTATTTTAGTCGCGAAATTTTTTATATGGAAAATTTAGATGCCACAAACAGACTGAAGCGTTTAAGAAATAACTACAGACTGGTGGTGATGAATGAAGATAGTTACGAAGAAGTAGTGAGATTCAAACTCAGCAGATTGAGTGTATACATTGCGATGAGCAGCTTGTTTATCATTATGGTGGCACTAACTGCATCACTGATTATTTTCACGCCTTTGAAATATTATCTACCCGGCGTTGGATATGGCAATGTGAAACAGATTAAAGAATACAGAAAACTCAAACTTAGAACGGATTCAATGGAACAAGCGTTACTACAACAACAGCGATATTTTCAAGATTTGGAGATGGTTTTGAAAGGCAATGTAGCAAAACTTGACACCAATAAATTGAAAACACCAAAGCTTGAAAATATTGATGATTAAAAATAACTTTTTTTAAAGTTGAAAACCAAAAACTAAAATTTCTATTTATGTTCAACCCAAAAACAAAAACAGCTGATGAATCGCATTCAGGATCAACCAGCATTATCAGTATCGATACCATCATAAAAGGTGATTTGGAAAGCAATGGTGACATGAGAATTGATGGTAAATTAATCGGTAACATTGATTGCAAAGCAAAACTACTAATTGGCCCGCAAGGCATTGTTGAAGGAAATATCAAAGGCAACAATGCTGATATTCATGGGAAAGTAAATGGTAATATCAAGCTCAATGGACAATTAAATCTCATTGGAAAATCTGTTATTACAGGTGATATTCATGTGGGTAAATTGCAAATCGAAAGCACAGTTTGTTTCAATGGCAAATGTCATATGGGCGCCAACGTGGTAGAGCTCAATAACGAACAAGCAACTGCTATTAATGAATAACAATCAACTGCTTTTAAAATATGCCGGACTCACCACTCAATTTATGATTGGTATTGGTCTCTTCATTTTTTTAGGTATCAAAATAGATAATTACTTCAAATGGAAAACACCTGTTGCGGTTTGGGTTTTACCATTGATATTTATCGTTGCCATTATCGTAAAAATCGTTTTAGATACTAGTAAAAAAAACAAACCTAATGACTAAATTATTCAAGCACTCTTCTCTTCTGTTTTCAGTTTTTATAATTATTGGAGTTGTATTGATTTTTTTAAAAGAATATGTCAAAAGAAATAATATCAATATTGATGTTGTAGTTCTACAGGGCGCTAATGTTATTTTATACATACTCAGTTTGATTACACTAAACTTACAAATAAAAGGCATGAAAAATGCCAACCCAAATGTATTTGTAAGAAGCGTAATGGGCAGTATGATGATTAAAATGTTTATCGTGGTGGGCGTTGTTTTCGCTTATGTTGCCTTTAGTGGAGGGCATTACAATAAAAGAGGCGTATTCATTTCCTTGTTTTTTTATCTGATATATTTGGCAGTCGAAGTTTATGCTGTGATGAAATTGAACAATCAAAAAAATGCCTAAAAAAGAAGTCCCCTTAAAAACACTTGCTGATTATCTTCCAGATAATTCCTGCGATGAGGTATTGCAATATTTAAGTCAATATAAAGTTCACCTAACCATTACGCGTCAACGACAAAGCATCTTAGGTGATTACAGAAATGCACATGCCGGAAAAGCCCACCGCATCAGCGTTAACGGCAATTTAAACAAGTTCAGTTTCTTAATCACTTTGCTGCATGAACTAGCGCATCTGTTCACATTCGACGCACATGGACATAAAGTTCAACCTCATGGTAAAGAATGGAAACAAAATTTCTCATTGATATTGGCAGCTTTCATCAACAAAAAAGTATTTCCTGATGACATTGAAAAAGCATTACAGCGAACCTTAAAAAATCCTGCCGCTAGCAGTTGCGGAGATGAAAATTTACTCAGGGTTTTAAAAAATTACGATGCTAAAAAAGTCGGACATTTCATGGTAGAACAAATTTCCAACGGCAGTATTTTTGAAATCAAAGGCGGAAGACAATTCATGAAAGGCGAGAAAATAAAAACACGTTACAAATGTGTAGAAATAGCAACGAAGAAATATTATTTATTTAGTGGGTTGTATGAGGTGAG
>CALPIT020000259.1 GCA_943323705.2 Streptomyces griseus | reverse complement strand
TGTTTTACATAAAATCGATAAAGTATTATTACCGCAATAAAATCCAATTTATTTTTAGAAAAGAAAGCTCGTGGAAACACGGGCTTTTTTTAGCCCCCTAAATCCCCCGAAGGGGGACTAGTCATATCGGAAATAAAAAAAGCTTTGTGGTTCTTTGTGTCTTAGTGCCTTAGTGGCAAAAAACAATTCGTCATTTCGTGGTTAACCCAACAAAACACAATCAAAGTCCCCCTTTGGGGGATTTAGGGGGCAACCCTCACCTCAAACATCTTCGGCCATCTTTTCCCTGTAATTAAAAAATTCTTTGTAGTTGAATCGTAGGCAATACCGTTGAGCACATCAGTTCTGTTGGCAACAATGTCATTTTGTTGAAGTAATCCATTCATGTACAAACGGCCAACCACATGTCCGCTTTCTGCGTTAATTTTTACAATGATATTGGTTTGGTAAACATTGGCATAAATAAAACCATTTACATATTCCAGTTCGTTGAGGTAATTCACTGGTCCTTGGTCATCTTTAATCGCTACAGTACTTTTTACTTTAAAAGTTGTGGGATCTACAAAATAGATATTTGCCGTTCCATCACTGATGATTAAACTTGAAGTATCGTGTGTTAGGCCCCAACCTTCATAAGGCCAATCGAAAGTTTTTTCTGGGGTTTCAATCTTGTTGATATCATATTGATAGGCTTTATGGCTTTCCCAGGTGAGCTGATAGATTTTGTTGTTGAAAATGGTGATGCCCTCGCCAAAAATTTTGTCAGTACCCATGACATGTTTTTTCTCTACAGCACCCGTTTTCCAATTGGTGATTCTTAATGATGAATTGCTGAAATCTCCTGTGCCTTCGTACAATTTACCATTATGAATTTCTAGACCTTGTGTGTAGGCGCTTGTATCATGAGGGAATTGGCTTAAAACTGTATATGTAATTGTAGCTGGAGCATCGATTCCAACATGAGGGGTTTCAATTTCAGGATCGTGGTCGGGGTTATTTTCATCGCAGGAAATCAAAAAAGCAATGGCAAATATGGAAATTAAACGCTGCATAATAGTTAATTAGTCAACAAAATTAGGCATTGAGCGGTTGGCTCAACAAAAAAATAAAAAATTATTCCTTAAAACTTGCATTTCGAAAATATAGTTTCTACTTTTATAAAACCTCTGAGACAATATTTATCTTTCTCATCAATTTTAAATGTTGCTCCAACTCCAATCTCTAAGATAACTAAGCGTCAACCAAAGAATTCAAATCCTCTCAAAAGACTGTACAATATCGTATTGAAAAATGATTTACCATTAATCATTTTTTTAATATCGTTTCATGAGGCTTATATCTTTACTAATTTTATTTTTTACGGGTTCACTTCAGCTTACTGCACAACGTAATTGCGGTACACATGAATACAATGTAAGAAATCAACATACGGTTCAAATCTCGGATCAAACTTCACCTGCAGGTTATCATAACAGAGACACGGTTGCCAATGAAATCATTACTATTCCCGTTGTTGTTCACGTGCTTTACCATACTGCTAACCAAAATATTACTAATTCACAGATTTTATCTCAGTTAAAAGTGTTGAATGAAGATTTCAGAAGAATGAATGCAGACAAAGCGAATACACCTGATGCTTTTAAATCGGTTGCGGCAGATGCAAAAATTATGTTCTGTCTGGCTCAAATTAATCCTGCTGGCAGACCTGCTTCAGGCATTGTTAGAAAATATACAACAAAGGAATACTTTACAGTAGATGATGCGATGAAATTCAGTGCAGCTGGTGGTGATGATGCCTGGGATAATAAAAAATATTTAAACATCTGGGTTTGCAACATCCAAAACAATGTGTTGGGATATGCGTCCAATCCAGGTTCACAAGCTGATAAAGATGGTGTGGTGATTCAGTTTGATGCGTTTGGAAATACAGGTACATTAAGACCGGGTTTTAATAAAGGGAGAACAGCTACACATGAAATTGCGCATTGGATGGGATTGAAACATATCTGGGGTGACAACAGCTGCGGAGATGATGGAATAGGAGATACACCTCAACAATCTGGTTACAATAACAGCTGTCCATCGTTTCCTCATATGAGCAATTGCTCACCGGATGCTAACGGCGATATGTTTATGAACTTTATGGATTATACCAGCGATGCTTGTATGAATATTTTTACTGAAGGGCAAAAAACTAAAATGAGAGGATTGTTTTCTTTACACAATTACAGAAATTCGTTCTTGTCTTCTTTTACTTGCGACAGTACTTTAGCAACAGCAGCGCCATTGCCAGTTACTGATACAACGGCTGTTTCCAAGCCTTTGCCAACGGTTCAGATTTTTCCTAATCCTGTTCATAGTGATTTTGGTTTTGCAGCTTTACATGGCTATAAACTTGAGGGTAAACAGTTTATTATCAGGAGTGCAAATGGAGAGGTTTTAATCAAAAAAACAATTTTAAATGTAAGTGATAAAGTGAATGTATCATCACTGCATTCCGGAATATACATTATACAAATTGGTCAGGGCTCAGAAAGAGTTGTTCTTAAGCTGATCAAACTTTAATACCGATTGGATAGCTGTAATGGTCCAATGAAATTGTCCCAAACAGCAATCACATCGGCATTATTTCAGAGGCATTCAGCATAAAATATAATTAAAAGTGAAATAACATATTTTCTTTGGGGGTTTTATGATCGTCGGGATGATTTTTCATCCCGACCTTCTTATTTTTACATAAACAACTTTATGAAAAAAATCATTCTCTTCTCCATTGGCATTTTTCTACTCTCCACGAGTAAATCTCAAATCAATTTAAATAAAATAAAAAAGACAGTAACGGGCCAGGATACAGTTACTTCAAATGTAATCAATGCAGCCACTCAAACCATAACAGGTAACAATAAAGGCAGTTTGAGTAATGATGATATTATCAGTGGTTTAAAGGAAGCCCTCACCATTGGAACTCAAAACAGTGCTAAGAAACTAGGGGCTGTAGATGGTTTCTTTAAGGATGCCGCATTGAAAATCTTAATGCCTCCTGAAGCGCAAAAAGTTACCAATACACTTAAGTCGATGGGCATGGGTTCATTAGTAGATAAAGCCATTCTTTCCATGAACAGAGCTGCAGAAGACGCAGCATCGGGCGTCGGTGAAATTTTCATCAATGCTATAAAAGATATGAGCATTGCAGACGGAATTCAAATTCTGAATGGCGGTAATACTGCAGCTACAGATTATTTAAAGTCAACAACAACAAAGTCACTTACTGAAAAAATGCGACCAGTGATAGAATCCTCACTTAAGAAAACAGACGCTACAAAATACTGGAATGATGTGTTTACAAATTACAACAGAGTGTCTACCAAAAAAGTGGAAACAGATTTAACCGCATATGTAACCCAAAAAGCAATGGATGGAATTTTTATTTCAGTAGC
>CALPIT020000258.1 GCA_943323705.2 Streptomyces griseus | reverse complement strand
TGCAGGTGTAGCCAAAATGATAAAACAATTAGGTGACGATCAAGTAAGATTCAATTTGGCATTGTCTTTACATGCGCCAACCGATAAAAAAAGAGATGAGATCATGCCTATCAATGAAAGCAATACCATTGATTTGCTAATTGAGGCTTTGGATTATTTCTACGATAAAACTAAAAATGACATTACGCTAGAATACATCTTATTCAAGGACAGAAATGACAGCTTAGAAGATGCTGATGAATTAATCAAAATTTACAGGAAAATACCAACTCATCTCATTAATGTAATAGAATACAACCCAATATTTGGTGCGGAGTTCGTAAAACCTGATGAAGATAAAACCCAACAATTCACAGATCATCTCGCAAAACACCGAGTAAATGTGCGGGTTAGAAGAAGCCGTGGTAAAGATATCGATGCTGCTTGTGGACAATTAGCCAATAAAGACAAAGCTGTTCTCTAAAAAATATTTACTTTTTTTCATTGGTCATTAAACTAAAAATATGCTTTGGTGTCATATGCCGCACTAAAAAACAGCATCATGAAAAAAATACTTATTCTTATCGTAGCCGTCTTACCTTTTTCTATTAGCCAAGCCCAGGAACCAAGCAAAAAAGAAGCCATTCATCAGGGCGATAAAAAAAACAATCATCAAAATAATCCAAGAAAAGAACGGAAGCACAAAATGGTGCAAGCCCTTGCTCTTTCTGAAAGTCAAAAATCCCAAATGCGCTCCATTCGAGTTGATGAAAAGAAAAAAATGGAGGCTTTAAGTTTACAACAAACAATTACAGTAAAAGAGTATAACGATAAAAAAACTGCTATCAGAAAAGAAATGCAGGCAAAAAGACAAGCTGTTTTAACCAAAGAACAAAAAGACAAAATAGCTTCTATGAAAGCCGAAAGGGAGAACAAGAAAAATGAGAGATATGAGAAGAAAATGGCAAAAATGAAGGAAACCGTAAACCTCACCGAAGATCAAACAAAACAAATGAATGCGCTTCGTCAAAAAACAAAAGCTGATGTAGAAGGCATCAAAAACAATAACAAATTAAACGACCAGGAAAAGAAAACACAGTTAAAAGCTGCCATCAAAAATGCAAGAGATGCCAGTATGAATATTTTGACAAAAGATCAACTGATAAAAATGCTTGAAGTAAGAAATAAAAAAGGAACTAAAGATAAATCGGCGATTAAAAAGTAGAGTTTAAAAGCTGGTTGAATAAGGGCGTGCTTGTTTAAGCACGCTTTTTTGTGCACTATACTCTGTTTTAAATTGTATCTTCGTTTTTCATTACTGTTGAAAAACAGCATAAAACATAAAAACATGAGCCAGTCTGCGTTCCAGAAATTTTCAAATCCCAAAAAGAATAGTGCCATAAAAGAATCTTTTCGCCAAGAAAAGAAAAAGATAAAAAAAGAAAGAGCTGCCTACTTTGATAAAGTAAAAGAAGAAAAATATCAGGCGAGAATGGCTAAGAAAAATGCATTAGCCAACCCGAAAGCACCTATTGCAAAAGCACCAACTTCAAAAAATAAAGAGGCTGTAACACCAAATTCTAAAACTAAAGTAGCTGCAGCAGCAAAAGCAGATCATGCTTCCATGCCACTCAACAAATACTTGGCCCATTGCGGCATTTGTTCGAGAAGAGATGCAGTTGCCATTGTTACAGAAGGCAAAGTGAAAGTAAATGGAAAAGTTATCACAGAGCCCGGTTTTAAAATAGAATCAAAAGATGAAATTTTTTATAACAATAAAAAAATCTTCATCACTAAAAATCTTCAATATATACTTCTCAATAAGCCCAAAGATTACATTACAACCACTGAAGATCCTCAGGGAAGAAAAACGGTGTTGCAATTGATTCAGAATGCAACCGCTGAAAGAGTGTATCCTATCGGCAGATTAGATAGAAATACTTCAGGTGTTTTATTATTTACCAACGACGGCGACCTTACTCAAAAATTATCTCATCCTAGTTTTGAAATCAAAAAAATATATGAAGTCAAACTCGATAAAATACTAACGAAGGGTGATTTCGATAAAATTTTAAAGGGACTTATTTTGGAAGACGGCCCTGTTTTAGTTGACAGTCTGGCTTATGCTGATTCGAAAGACAAATCCATCATCGGCATCGAAATTCATAGTGGTAGAAACAGAATCGTAAGACGTATTTTCGAACATTTAAAATACGATGTGAAAGGGTTGGATAGAGTGATGTATGCAGGTCTGACTAAGAAAAATGTAGAAAGAGGCAAATGGCGTTTCTTAAGTGAGAAAGAAATCCGACTGCTGAAATACTTAAATGCTTCTAAAAAGAAATCTCAAAAAGCAAGTGACTAAACATTCCATTCAAATTGTTTTTGAAAATGACGAATTTGTTGCCATCAACAAACCTGCTGGCATGCTCAGTATTCCGGACAGGGCGCAATCAGAAAAATCGCTTAAAGAATTTCTGATTGAAAAATATGGCCAAATATTCACCGTTCACCGCTTAGATAAAGACACCAGCGGATTAATTGTATTTGCAAAAACAGAGGCTACACATAAGTTTTTTTCAATGCTTTTTGAAGAAAGAAAAATTGAAAAATATTATTTAGGTGTTGTTTTGGGAATGCCAGCAACAACTTCTGGACTAATCGATGCTCCTATTTCCGAACATCCTGTCAATAAAGGCATGATGACGATACATAGAAATGGAAAGCCTTCTTCAACGGGATATGAAGTTTTGGGAGCACACAAACAATTTTCATTAGTTTCTTTTCAATTGCATACTGGCAGAACGCATCAAATCAGGGTTCACTGCAAAAACTGGGGGCATCCATTGGCCTGTGATGATATGTATGGAGACGGGAAACCGGTTTTGTTATCTTCCTTCAAAAAGAAATTCAAGCTCAGTAAACATGATGAAGAAGAAAGGCCGATGATTAGTAGGTTGGCCTTACATTCTTACAAACTTATTTTTGATGATGAACATGGAACTCACCATGAAATCAGTACTGAAATGCCTAAAGAGTTTAGGGCTTTGATGAGCCAGTTGGGTAAGAATTGAGGGGATTGAGGATGGGATTAATGTTTAGGAATTGGGAATTGGGAATTAGGAATTGGGAATTGGGGATTAGGAATTGGGAGATTAGGATTCTCTTACTCGTAAATATCCAAAAGTCCTTCTGGCAATTCAACATATACCTTTTTGTTCTTCTTGTCGATTTTTATTAAGGATTCTTCATGTACCGGAATCAAGGCTTCTTTTCCTTTGTATAAAATAGTACATAAAATCTGATGGGGTTGTTCGATAACCTCAGTTACCATACCCAGTTCATTTTCACCGTCAATCATTTTATAACCGAGCAATGCTATTGGCGAAGACTTATCTGAGAATTTCTGAAAATCTTCTTCTAAGAGCCATACTTCTTTTGGAGTGAGTTTTCTTGCGATTTCTTTAT
>CALPIT020000257.1 GCA_943323705.2 Streptomyces griseus | reverse complement strand
GATCAGCTGCTCAATTGACCGATCAGCAAGGAAATATTTTAGCAGTGTACCCAGCTAAATTGTTTACAAATTTCTATCAGGGTAATATCACTTATCCATTTGATGTCACTAAAAGTATTCGATTGACTACAGGCATTCGTTCCGATAATCTGGCCATATTAAATGTCGATCAATTAAGTGCTTCATTGGAAAGCCAATCTACTTATTATTCATCAACGCATTTAGAATATGTGTATGATAACACATTAACAAGAGATAAGAATATCATGAACGGTTTACGTTACAAAACTTTCATAGATTGGAATAGGCAATTGGGAGCTGGGTCTGGTGTAAAAAAACCTGCTATTTTTAATTATGGATTCGATGCCAGATACTACTACCCTATTTATAAAAACTTCATTTGGGCAGGTCGTGTTGCCGGTGATTTCAGTTGGGGTAATCAAAAATTCATTTACTATCTGGGAGGCGTAGACGGCTGGTTGATGTTTGGAAACAATACAAAACCAGGCTCTACAAAAGAAAGATATTTCAATACAAAAAATGTTCCGGATGCCAATCAGAATTATGCATTTCAAAGTTTAGCCTTGAACATGCGCGGCTACATTCAAAATGCAGCTAATGGCAACAATGCGCTTGTGATTAATAGTGAATTGAGATTACCTGTGCTTTCAACATTATTTGATAAAACCGTGAGTAATGCATTTTTAAGAGATTTACAACTCACACAATTCATCGACTTGGGAACAGCTTGGAATGGTGGTGTAAAAAACATGAAAAGACCGACATCAACATTTAATGTACCCATCTTTTTATCAAATGGCACAACTATTCCAGGCCCTGTTACTGTAGTGTACAAAGAAAAAGGAATCGGCCCATTCCTTGGTGGATATGGCTTTGGAGCCAGAAGTACTTTACTCGGTTATTTTGTAAAATATGATGTGGGTTGGCCAATGAATGGATTCTTCAAAGGTAAGCCGGTGATGTATGTGTCGCTGGGACTTGATTTTTAGTGATTATGTTCAATAGGTTTAAAAGGTTCAATAAAGTTCAAAAGGTTTCTTAACAAAATGAACGTTATTGAACCTTTTGAACATCTGAAACCTTTTGAACATTATATCTTTTGTAAGACCTCGATAATTTTCTCACAGGCAAATCGAATTTCATCCTCACTGATATTCAAAGGTGGAGCAATTCTCAATGCATTTGCTGCAAACAAAAACCAGTCAGTAAAAACACCATTCTCAATCAACGCATCAATTATTTTCTTGTTGGTTTCATAATCATCAAACCAAACAGCAATCATCAATCCAGCACTATTTACTTTATTAATTTTCGGATGAACAAGTAAATCGCGAAATAAAGTTTCTTTTTCTTTTACAATAGCAACAATATTTTCATTGATTAGATAATTGAATGCTGCCAATCCAGCTGCACACGAAACGGGATGACCACCAAATGTATTGATGTGACCTAACACAGGATTATTCGTAAAAGAATCCATGATTTTTTTATCCGCAACAAATGCACCCAATGGCATGCCTCCACCTAAAGCTTTCCCTAATAATAAAATGTCGGGAGTAATACCAAATTGTTCAAAAGCCCATAGCGATCCATTTCTGCCAAATCCACATTGTATTTCATCAAGCACCAGCAAAGTTCCGGTGGCGGTGCATTTTTCTCTCAATGATTTAAGCCAATTGATATCAGGCATATTCACTCCAGCTTCTGCTTGTATGGTTTCTGCAATAACACAAGCCGTATTTTCATTGATGGCATCGAGATCATCAAATGAATTATAATTCAATTGAACAATCCCCGGAAGTAACGGACGAAATGCTTGTTGCCAATATTCACTACCCATCACGCTCAATGCACCTTGTGTACTTCCGTGATAAGAATTTTTAAAAGAAACAATTGAAGTTCTGCCTGTAAAACGTTTGGCCAATTTCATAGCACCTTCTGTGGCTTCACTGCCGCTTGCTGTAAAAAAAATCGAATTGAGTTGTTCGGGTAAATGTTCTGTAAGTTTTTTTGCATAATGAACTTGTGGGTTTTCAACAAGTTCACCATACACCATGATATGTAGGTATTCGTCGGCTTGTTTTTTTATGGCAGCAACCACATCAGGATGGCGATGACCAACATTACAAACACTGATGCCCGCAATTAAATCCAAATATTCTTTACCATCAGCATCCCACATTTTAGAACCTTCGGCCTTCACAATATTCAAACACAATGGAGCTTCCGATGTTTGTCCGACATGCCTTAAAAAAAGTTCTCTGTTATTCATAATGTTGAATTGTATTTTCAGCTACGAATGAATCAATATCGTATTTTTACGCAAGTTATACTAATTGCCTTTACATTTTGTTTCGAAATTTTTCCGGTATAATGCCGATGTGATAGCAGTTTTATCATTAATTTTTATTTTATGTCATTTATTTTTCCAGTAGAAGGAATCTCACCAAAATGGGGAGACAATTGTTTTATCGCTCCTAATGCGACAATAGTTGGAAACGTTGAAATGGGCGATGAATGCAGTGTTTGGTTCAATGCAGTCATTCGTGGTGATGTTAATTTTATTAAAATCGGCAACCGTGTTAATATACAAGATGGGGCGATTATACATTGCACTTATCAAAAATGCGGCACAATTATTGAAAATAATGTTAGCATCGGACACAATGCAATCGTACATGGATGCGTTATACATCAGAATGTGCTGGTAGGTATGGGTGCTATCGTCATGGACAATGTTCAAATTGGAAGTAATAGCATCATCGCCGCTGGCGCAGTAGTTCTTGAAAATACAATTGTAGAACCCGGAAGTATTTATGCCGGTGTTCCAGCAAAAAAAGTAAAAAACATCAGCGAAGCACTAATAAGCGGCGAAATAAATAGAATCGCAGGCAATTATGTAAAGTATAGTGAATGGTTTAAGAATCTGTGAAAATTGTATTGTACATGATTATGTTTAAAAAAACTCTTATTATCTTCATTCGATGAAAAAAATAATACCTCTCTTGCTGCTTATTTGTATACTTGAAAGTTGTTCAATCTTTAATCGTTCACCAAAAACAGGATGCGGTGTAAGTGGTGCGGCGATTGGTGCAGAAAGAATCGCTTCAGGTGATCAAAAAGCTATTAGAGCTGCTAATAAATCTAAGTTCAAAGGTGGGCGCAAGATTTATTAGCCATTAAAACTTGTAAACCAATTTTAATCATACCTATATTAAAACCTAAAACCATGTCGTACCAACTAAAAACTAAATCCGGTGCCACCGAAGCTGTTATCGATGATAACTGCGGAATCTCAAAATTTTACGCAATCGCTCACACTTTGTCAGACAAGCTTGAAGTCATTTTTATGAACCAAGTTGATGATACTGAAACATTGGATTGGGACTTCAAATACAAAGGCCAGTTCTTAACACTGCACTACAAAATTTTTG
>CALPIT020000256.1 GCA_943323705.2 Streptomyces griseus | reverse complement strand
CCAGTAAGTGTGTTGATGACGAATGAATTGTTTGATGAGATTCATCCCGACGCGTATCCTGTAGCTACTGCTATTGAGCTGTTTCATAATTTTAGTTTGATACATGATGACATTATGGATAAGGCTCCTTTGAGAAGAGGCATGGAAACGGTTCACATGAAATATGGTGATGATACGGCATTGCTCGCCGGAGATGTGATGTTAGTGGCTGCTTATGAAGAGATAAATAAAATTGATTTTTCAAGATTACATGCGATACTTACATTGTTTAGTAGGACAGCCAAAGAAGTTTGCGAAGGACAGCAATTGGATATGGATTTTGAGAAAAAAGATTCCGTGACCATTGAGGAGTATTTGCAAATGATAAGTCTCAAGACTTCCGTATTGCTGGCTGCGAGTATGCAAATGGGTGCTATCATTGGCGGTGCCAGTCAAGGCAATCAACATCATATCTATGAATTCGGTAAAAATTTAGGAATAGCTTTTCAGGTGCAAGATGATTATCTCGATGCATTTGGCGATCCTGAGAAATTTGGCAAACAGGTTGGGGGAGATATTCTTGCCAATAAAAAAACGTTTTTGTTGATTCATGCTTTAGATGTAGCTAATGAAAAACAAAAAGCAGCGCTGTCGCATTTGCTCGCTACAAATGAAGAGGATAAAGTAAGTAAAGTACTTGCGATATTTAAGGAATGTAAAGTGGATCAATGGGCCGAGTCTTTGAAAGAAAAATATTTCCTAATCGCCATGAAACATTTGGAAGATACCGCTGTGATGGAAAGTCGAAAATCTGAACTCAGAAAACTAGCCCAGTATTTATTACAACGTGAATCTTAAATTTCAATTTTAACCATAACTCCTTTTATGAGTAACTCATTATTCAGAACAAAAAGTATTGAAAAAATTGTTTCGGAAGGATCTGATGAATCACATGGTGGCAGCTTGAAAAGAGTGCTTACGGTAAAAGACCTTACTTTCTTTGGTATTGCAGCCATTCTTGGGGCCGGTAGTTTTAGCAGTTTGGGTGGTGCCGTATTTAATGGCGGACCTGGTGTTATTATCTTGTTTATCATCACTGGTATAGCCTGCGCCTTCACAGCTTTTTGTTATTCTGATTTTGCTAGTCGTATACCCGTTGCAGGTAGTGCATACACTTATGCTTATGCTAGCTTTGGAGAATTGTTTGCCTGGATAATCGGATGGGCATTGATTATGGAATATTCAATTGGGAATATTTATGTGGCATACAGCTGGAGCGATTATTTTACTTCATTTTTAGAACGCCTCCATGTTCACTTGCCTGCTTATTTGACAACGAGTTATATGGAAGCAAAGCATGCCATTGAAGCGGGTACAACAAATGCCGAATTCATATCAGCATGGAATGGATCGCCTGTATTTGCTGGTGTGAAATTCATTGTTGATTTACCTGCATTTGTGATTAATATTTTGATCACCTGTTTGGTTTATATTGGCATCAAGGAAAGTAAAAACTTCAGTAATCTGATGGTGATTTTGAAATTGGGTGTGGTGTTTTTAATCATTATAGTTGGCGGCTATTTGGTGTTACACAATGGACTTACACATAACTGGTTACCTGAAAATACAGAAGGGGTAAAGTCATTTATGCCTAATGGATTTAAAGGGGTTATGGCTGCCGTAGCAGGCGTGTTCTTTGCATACATTGGTTTTGATGCGGTAAGTGTGTTGGCGGAAGAAAGTAAAGACCCACAAAGAGACTTACCAAGAGGGATGATTTATTCGCTTGTTATTTGTACGGTTATTTATATTTTATTGACTTTGGTGTTAACAGGTGCTGTTCATTATCAAAATTTTGAAAATGTTGGAGATCCATTAGCTTTTATTTTTGAGCCACAAAATTTGGATATAGCCTGGATGCAATTGTTGGTTTCCATTTGCGCAGTGGTAGCCATGACAAGCGTCTTGCTTGTTTTTCAAATGGGGCAACCTAGGATTTGGATGAGCATGAGTAGAGATGGCTTGATGCCACCGGTATTTCAAAAAATTCATCCTAAGTTTAAGACACCTTCATTCTCAACTATAATAACTGGATTGGTAGTAGGAATTCCGATTTTGTTTACAGACAAAACATTTGTGCTTGACTTTACCAGTATTGCTACACTATTTGCATTTGTATTGGTTTGTGGTGGTGTATTGTTCTTGCCTATCAAAGAAAAAGTTGCCGGTAAATTTCATTTGCCGTTTATTTCTTCAAGATATATTTTCCCTGGGATTATTATTGTTTCGATGTTATTGGTTTATTTTAATGTCAATCAATATTTCAGCAGTTTGTTTGTATTCAATACTGATACTGCTACTTTGACGTATAACGTATCTGCAATAATTTTTTGGATTATTTGTTTGATTCTGGCAATAGGTACATTTATTAAAAATTGGTCGTTAATCCCATTGATGGGACTGGTTACTTGTTTGTATTTACTAACCGGAATGACTGCCATGAACTGGGCCTGGTTTGGTGGCTGGCTGCTCATTGGTTTGGTGATTTATTTGTTGTATGGGTACAAAAAAAGTAAACTCGCCAATCCCCAATCCTCAATCCCCAATTCCTAATCCCCAATTCCCAATCACCCCAACCCCAATTCCTAATTCCTCAAAAAACAACAAATCGATCCCATGAAATACGAAGTAGGAGACAAGATAATCGTGCTGCATTCTGATGAAGAAGGAAAAGTAGTAGAGATTATGAATGACAAGATGGTAATGATTGAAGTGCGAGGCGTAAAATTTCCGGCTTACATGGATCAGATTGATTTCCCGTATTTTAAAATGTTTACCCAGAAGAAGATTGTTGAGAAGAAAAAGATTTTTGTAGACAATATAAAAAGAGAAAAAACTCCAGCCAGAGTAAAAACCATGGATGGTGTTTTTATAAGCTTAGTTCCTGTTTATGATAAAGATATTTTTGATGATGATATTGTAGAGAAACTAAAAGTTTATTTGATTAATCACAATGAAGAGACCTATCAATTCAAATACAATCTAACTTTTGCAGGCGAGAGTTCCTTTGAATTGCAAAGTTCAATAAGAGGCTTAAACGATTTTTATTTACATGATATCAATTTCGAAGACATCAGCGATTCACCATGTTTTGAATTTGAGTTCTCGCTTGAAATTCCCAATAAGAAGAAAGCGCCTTATTTTGAGCATTTGCTAAAATTAAGAGGCAAACAAATTTTTAAAAAAATTGAAGAATTGAAGTCCACTAATGAAGGTTCTTTTTCGTATGAATTGTTTGCATTTTATCCTGATAAAGTTGAGGAGGAGAAAATGGATTTATCTAAATTAAGCAATGCTGGTTTTAAAATTTATGATATTGCCAAAGCAAAGGATCACCTACAACCCGCAAGAACAGTAGTTGATTTGCATATCGAAAAATTGCTCGATAAATGGCAGCATCTTTCTTCAGGTGAAATCATAACATTGCAAT
>CALPIT020000255.1 GCA_943323705.2 Streptomyces griseus | reverse complement strand
TCAAAATTTCAATCGCTTTTGGCATGAGGTTTTCAGAAGTAGTAACATGATTCACTAATCTTAATTGCAAGGCTTCGTTCGCATCAATCATTTGACCCGTCATGTGCATTTCCATGCTTTTTCCTTTACCAACGATCTGGGTTAGACGCTGTGTGCCACCATATCCTGGAATCAAACCGAGGTTTACTTCAGGTTGACCAAACTTAGCATTCTCACTGCAAATTCTAAAATGACAAGCCATGGCCAATTCACAGCCACCGCCTAAGGCAAAGCCGTTAACCGCAGCGATAACAGGCTTTGGAAAATTTTCTATTTTAGCAAAAATATCTTGACCTCTTTTCGACAATGCAACTGCTTCCTCTTTATTGAAAGAAGCAAACTCTGTGATATCTGCCCCAGCTACAAATGCTTTCGCACCTGCACCTGTGATGATAACTGTTTTAATGGCTTCGGTATTCATCACTTCATCCATCACGTTATTCAAATCAGTGAATACATCTTTATTTAAGGCATTCATTTTATCCGGGCGATTAATCGTTACCGTGAAAATTCCATTGTCTAATTGAGTTAATAATGTTGAATACATATTCTTTTTTTAGAAGTTTCTTTTTTCTTTTACACAAGCTTTAATGTAATCTGCAATTTCTGTAGTGGTTGTTCCTGGAGCAAATAATTTTCCAACACCCATTTCGCTTAATTGCTGCATGTCTTCTTCGGGAATAATTCCACCGCCAGTGACCAACACGTCATCCATGTTTTTTTCTTTCATCAGGTTGATGATTTTGGGAAATACGGTCATGTGAGCACCACTGAGAATACTAACACCGATAGCATCCACATCTTCCTGTAATGCAGTATTGACAACCATTTCAGGTGTTTGTCTCAAGCCGGTGTAAATTACTTCCATACCGGCATCACGTAATGAAGTGGCAATCACTTTGGCGCCACGGTCGTGACCATCCAAACCAACTTTTGCTACTAATACTCTTATAGGTCTTTGCATAATTAACTGTTTAATGATGTTAATGCATTTTTGATACGAAGTATTGTTTCTTCCTTTCCAATCAAATGAGCGATTTCAAAAACTGCCGGTCCAAATTTGCCACCAACCAACATGATCCGCATGGGCAATTGCAATTCTCCGGGTTTGACGTTCATCTCTGTTGCCAAATTTTTAAATACAGTTTCTATATCGGCTGTAGTCCACGAAATTTCATTGATGTTGTTGCAAAATGTTATGAAGAAATTTGTTTTGGCTTCATTCCATTTTGGTTTGATGGCATCCAAATCTAATTTCTCAGGAGACTGAAAGAAATACACAGCTTGTTCGTAGAAGTCAGGAATCAACGCACATCTTTCTTTTACCAAATCAATTATTTTTTTCAAGAAGGCATCATCATGAATTTGAACACCTTTATTTTTTAATAATTCACTGACTAACGGAAACAAATAATCGGAGGTTGATATTTTAATCCATTCCTGGTTGAACCATTTCGCTTTTTCATAATCGAATTTAGCGCCACTTTTATGAACACGTTCGATAGAAAAATTTTCAATCATTTCTTCCATGGAAAAGATTTCTTTTTCAGTCCCACTGTTCCATCCCAGCATGGCAAGAAGATTGATAAAGGCTTCAGGTAAAAATCCTTTCTCTTTAAACCCTTCTGTAAATTCATTGTTTCTGGGATCGGTCCAATTCATTGCATACACAGGAAAACCGTATTTCGCGCCATCGCGTTTGCTTAATTTTCCGTTAGGACCCAGTATTAATGGAAGATGCGCCCATTGTGGCATGTTGTTCAATCCGAATAAATATTTCCAAAGCATGATATGCACAGGTGCGCTGCTCAGCCATTCTTCACCTCTGAAGGCATGGGTGATTTTCATGAGATAATCATCCACCACAACCGCCAGATGATAAGTAGGCATGCCATCGGCTTTTAATAACACTTTATCGTCAACCACATTAGATTCAAAACTCACTTCATGGTGAATCAAATCGTGAAAGGTGATGATTTCGTTTTCAGGCATTTTGATTCTGATGACATGACGTGTTCCTGCTTGTAATAATTTCTCAACTTCTTTGGCAGAAATGGTCAGCGAGTTTTTCATTCTCGTACGTATACGTGCATCATATTGAGGAGAAGGATTTTCATCTGTTTTAAAATCATTTCTCATTTTTTCAAGCTCTTCTGAAGTATCGAAGGCATAATAAGCATGACCATCTTTAATCAATTGTTCTGCATATTGGCGATACATGGCTTTTCTTTCGCTTTGACGATATGGGCCGTATTCGCCTGGTTTGATGGTACTTTCATCAGGTTCCATACCACACCAATTCAAGCAATCATAAATGTATTGTTCGGCACCGTCTACAAAACGAGTTTGATCGGTATCTTCAATTCTCAAGATAAATTCACCGCCATGTTTTTTGGCAAATAGGTAATTGTATAACACGGTTCTAACGCCACCGAGATGTAATCCACCGGTTGGACTAGGCGCAAATCTTACTCTCACTTTTCCAAAGCTGTTGTTCATCATAAAAGTCTATTTTTCGCGAATTTGGTTTCGCGGTGCAAAGATAAGTTTTGGAAGAGGTTTTGGGGAGAAAATTTTGGGGAGAATGTAGGTTTAAGGGTTTAAAACGCTGCGCTGGTTTAATGGTTTAATGGTTTTGTTGAAATGTAGAGGTAAGCGCTAGATAGTTTCTATCTTCTATTTTTATGGGTTATTTTTAAGTCGTTTCTCTGATTTCTTGTAATAAATTTATCAGAAATAATTTATATTTGATTGCTTAAACAATTTCATAATGGAAATGTATACAACAAACTGGACTATGCTTTTATGGCAAATAGTTATTTCGGCTACTGTTGTTTTTATTGGATATAAAGTGTTTAAAAAACTAAGAAAATGGTAGTAGGGTTTAAAAATTACTAACCTTTCACTTTCTTCTAAGCAATGTCTCCTGAAAGGGACGTTGCGTATCTGATTAGCTGGATAGTTTGTTTAAATGGATTAATGAGTTCATTATGAAAATAATAGTTCTAATAGTAATAATTTCTTTTTCAATAATTAATACTAAAGCACAAATTATCGGTGTGCCCGACACTCTTTTTTATCTTCAATCAATTGTTGCTAGTAAATCTCAATTTATCGGACATCCATTCTCAGAGCTTCAAAATAGTATGCAAATTCAAATCAAACATTTCAGCAGAAACACTGATTTTATCAACAACATAAATAAAGAAACTTCTACTTCTTTTGGTTTTTATTTTCCTCAAAATAATGATGATGTTTATTTGTCTTATCCAAGGTTGAGAATTTCATGGCAACCCTATTTAAATGCAAAACTTTCTGATACTATCTGGAAAAATAATAATGGTGGAAGTTGGGCTTCAAGTGCATCAACATTTTATAGTACAGGCATTATTTCAGATATCCAAATACGTGAATAATTTAGAAACAATAATGAAAAAATCAATTTTAGTTT
>CALPIT020000254.1 GCA_943323705.2 Streptomyces griseus | reverse complement strand
TAAAGTCCCATCATTACAACCGATGTCCAAAACAGAAGGATGCTTGATTGATGAAATAGTATCTGATACAGAATCAACGATATCCTTAAGATGATTTCTCATGGTGTTGTTGGTACCACTGCGATACCAATAAGCCGCATATAAAATCTCTGAAGGCACAGAATGTTCCATTTGCAACAAACCGCAAGCATTTTCATCAACTTCCGGATTGCAACGAACAAGCGTACAATCAATTTTTCTTTCACTTGGCATTTCTTTGCCCGGCTTTACAAAACTTCCCTGTAAATATTGTGGACCTAAATCAATTACTTTTTTTAGGGAAGGAGAACCGCAAACGCGGCATGTTGTTCTTTTACGAATGTGCATTATTAAAAGGTTATTATTTATTTATAATTTTATTTACCAGCAATTCATTGATGGCATCGATACATTTATTACGTTCTAAATTAAGTAAGGCCAATTGCTTCACTACCGTATCTTTTTCTTCAACAGGAACAGCTTCAAACTCATATACTTTTTCCTGTTCGTGCCATAACCTACAGTTGACGTCCGCCAACTGATAAAACACCTCACCAAAATTTCCTTTCACTTCCGCTACTTCATTGCCTTCTTTTTTAAATACTTTATTGGCAGCAAATGTCATTCTGGAAGTATCCAGTTTTCCGCTTACTGCATCACTGATATATTCATCAATTTCATTTTGAAGCTGATCTGCCTGAATTGCCAAGCTTTTCAATCTAGCCTCATCTTCACTGTGATATTGCTTGAGCTTTACGATGGTTAATTTATCGCAAAGCATGCCTAAAGTTTCTGCCATAATATTATCTCAATTCAATGGTCATTGATTACCATGTATTATCAAGGCTGCAAAAATATTAATTTATACTGAAGGAAAGCCAATAAAATCAACTAATCAGTTTTAAAAATTGATTTAGTCCCTTTTTTTTGTCATCATCGAGGCGATAACTGATGTATTTCGTGTAATATTCACGTAAATCATAGCCTGAATCCGGAAAATTGGAGATTATTTTATCTAAGTTTTCGAAGCCCAGTTGATTGGCTTTATCAAATGCGGCGATAAATTCAGTTGAAAGTGGTGTATTACTCACCCAAACTGCAAAAACAAAGGGCAAACCTGTCATTTCCATCCAGGCAGCTGAGAGGTCATACACATAAGGTGTTTTTTTTCTTTGCAACATGGCGCGGTCGCCGATGACCAATCCTGCTTTTGTTCCGGAAATATCATTTTCATAGCCCGGTTTCCCTTCTAGAAAAACTGGATTAATTTTCCAGTGGTTTTTCAATAATAATTTGAGTAAAGCCACTGAAGTTCGGCTTTGATAATCAAGAATAATCGTTTCAATGTCATGAACAGGCACATCACTAAACAAGCAAACACTGGCCACATCACCCACGGCGCCGATACAATAATTACCAATAATATGGTATGCTGCCATTTGAGGAATAATGGCAACAGGAACTAGTCCGATATCAATTTTATTTTCCAATAATTGTTTGGCAATAGCCGAAGGATAATCAGCAACCAATTCAATTTGATCTGCCATCATTCCATTTTCAAAACCATAAATCAATGGCTTTGCATTTAAATAACTTACCGTACCCACTTTTATTTTTTCAAACTGACTCATACCCTATTTTCTTTATTTTCGGAAAGATGATTTAAATAGTTATTTTAATGCGGCCCAATTCAATTAGGAGTCGCAAATTTACAATACCTAACGAAATATAAATCGCTGATGGGCATAATACAGAAACAAGGCACTAAATCTTCTTTATTTTTACTGATAGGCTTTATCATTGGCGGCATTAATACAGTGTTTTTATTTCCTAAAGTTTTCACTCAAACCGAATATGGATTAACAAGAGCTTTGGTAGACACAGCAACCATACTAAGTGTATTGGCAACCTTGGGAACTACACCTGTTGTTTATAAATTCTTCCCATATTACAAATCACTGACAACCCCAAAGAAAAATGACCTTCCAATGGTTACGGGCCTGATCTGTATGGTTGGATTTTTCATCATTTGCGTAGCAGGATATGTATGTAAAGACTTTATCATTCGAAAGCTTGGCAAATCGCCGTTGTTTGCAGAAAATTTCTATTTGGTATACCCTTACGCTTTTTTCATGATGGTTTTCATTTGGTTGGAATCATTTGGATGGGCTTTAAAAAGAACGGTGACAACCAATTTTCTTCGAGAAACATTTGTACGAATTTTCGCCACACTATTGATTTTCCTAGTTTGGATGAAAATCATCAGTACCATGCAGTTCATGAAATTGTTTAGTCTGACGTTTCTGCTTCCAAGCTTGATTTTACTTATTGTATTAATTCGCACCAAAGAATGGAAATTAACATTCAAGTTCAGCAATGTCACCAAAAGATTTAAGGTAAAAATGATAACATTTGGTTTGTATGTATTTGGGGCTACCTTTTTGAACATTGCCTCTAAAACGGTAGATTCTTTTATGATCATCGGTTTAAAAGGATTAGACCAAACTGCAATCTTCATCATCGCATCTTACCTAGTAACTTTTATGGATTTGCCTGTGAGAAGTTTACATTCCATTGCCACTCCAATTATTTCAGAATCCTGGAAAGAAAAGAACTACAATAATATTTCAAGTATATATCACAAAAGTACTGTTACACTGTTAATTGCAGGTTTATTTATTTATTTAATTGCGATGCTCAATATTAATAATCTTGCTGAATTTTTAGGACCAGGATATGCTGCGGTTCCGACAATTGTGTTGATTATGGGCATTGCCAAATTGGTGGATTTGGGTACGGGCGTAAACGGCCAAATCATTTCCACTTCAATCAACTGGCGGTTTGATTTTTATACGAATGTGCTGCTGACCATCATTTCATTTCCATTGAATTATTTCATGATTAAAAATTTCGGAATTATCGGCGCCGCCTTTTCAAATCTGATAGCCATTTTTGTGTTTAACTTTGTAAGATTTTCCTTCATCTGGAAAAAATACGGCTGGCAACCTTATAGTTTAAAACACATCAAAATTCTAGCAGTATCATTATTAATTTTCGGATTGGTTTACATGATTCCATTCGTAATGAATATTTATGTAGACACGATTGTACGTTCAATACTTTTCACGGCACTTTTCATTCCGGCGATTTTGTATATTAAAGTTTCTGAGGAGATTAATGAGATGGTGGGGAAGGTAGTGAAAAGGTTTAAGGGTTTAAGGGTTTAAGTGTTCAACCAGCGAAGCGACTTAAACCATTAAACCAGCGAAGCGATTTAAACCTTAACCCTTCAAAACGCAACGTCCCTTTCAGGAGACATTGCTGAGAAGAACAAACCAGCGAAGCGATTTAAACCATTAAACCAGCGAAGCGCTTTAAACCTTAACCCTTCAAAACGCAACGTCCCTTTCAGGAGACATTGCTGAGAAGAACAAACCAGCGAAGCGACTTAAACCATTAAACCAGCGAAGCG
>CALPIT020000253.1 GCA_943323705.2 Streptomyces griseus | reverse complement strand
GCACGAATTTGGTCTACTGCAATTTGTCCTTTTTTCCTTTTGAATACACATGACAACCTAGAGGGATAATTTTTTAAGGTAGAAGTCAGTGGTGCAGCAATAACAGTATGCAAATGTTTGTTGGCCTCATCAGGAGAAACAATGACGCAAGGTCTGAGTTTGCTCATCTCCGAACCTAAAGTCGGTTCAAGATCAATTAACCATATTTCAGAACGAAGCATTACCATGTCCACTCCTCCTTATCAAAACGATTGCTTGCTTCCATCCAATTTTTTTCTTGTTTTTCAATCGGCTTTACCGCTTTCTCAAATTGCTCCGACCAGCCTGTCCTTGGTTTTGTAAGTGGTTTAAGTAAAATGCCGTCCTCTTTCAACTCAATCTGCAAATCCTCACCAATCTTATATTGCTGAATTAAGGTTTTAGGCAAACGAAGGCCTTTGGAATTGCCGATGGTAATGAGTTTTGCTTTCATGAATTGTTTGTTTTAGAAATACTATTAAAGTTATTACTTTGTAATTACATTTACAAGTAAGTAATATTTTCTTTATGAAACAAAAAAACGGAATTCGGGTGAATTAATGATGTGGTTTTAACGTGAGGAGGAAGAGATTATAACCGGTTTTTGAGAAAGCTTGTACTAATTGATTATGTGAATAATACATTTAAAAGATGTTATTATTCTCTTTCTTTTCAATTCTTAATATTTGAGCTTTGTTATAATTCTTTTTCTTAGTCATAACCAATTTTGAATAATGCCTACAGTTTTATATTTTTATGGTTGGAGATTTTTTTTCTATTCCAACGAAGGTAATGAGCCGATTCACATCCATGCAGAAAAGGGAGATATGGAGTGTAAGTTTTGGATAAATGAGCTTGAACTAACTATTAAATTGGCAACTGCTTTCAACATGGCTTCTGATAAAATAAATGAAGTTGCTGATATCATTTATGAGAACCTTCAATTAATCATAAACGCCTGGCATAACTATTTTAAATCATAAATCATGACTATTACACATCAAGTTGACGATATAAAATTTAAAGACAACATGCTTATGCTTCTGGTTGATGGCAAGTCTTATAGTTTTGAATTGAAGAAAATATCTGCCAAATTATTGGAGGCCAGTGATTGGCAAAGAAATCTTTATACAATATCACCTTCAGGATATGGTATTCACTGGACTATGCTTGATGAAGATTTGTCGATTGATGGATTGTTGAAAAATGTTGAGGAATGAAAAATTAGTTAGATTTTTGTTCTTCATCTTAGTTTTCTCTATATAATTCATTTAATTTTTCTAGTACCAGTCTTGCCTCTTCTATGGTTTCATGTGTTGTTAATGGAATAGGGAAATTATGAGAACCTATAAAATTCACATCATTTTTTATTCTTAAATACGGTATCAATTGAAGTAAATAATTGATGGCTTTCTGTGTTGTGATATTAGGGTAAGCTTGTGTTACAAATTTTCTTGCTGGATACCATTTTTTATCGTACAAAAAAGCTGTTGTATTTCTTTGATTTGAAATTTCAATTAATCCTTGATCAAACTGTGTTATTAAATGTTGAAATTGATTTTGTGTCATAATGTATTTTTACAATATAATTTTGTTCAATTTTATTAATCTTTAACACATCGAACAGAGAAGCCTCTCATTTTTTTATAACTCAGAATCTTTAAGAATCCACTATCTTTAGTAAGTGCTACACAATAGGCATTTGTAAATACTCCATTATTGTTTGTTTCATTTGTGCTCCAATAATATGCCGCACTTCCAAAATTTGTGAACCCAAAAATATTTGCTCCAAATGGAAGTGCAGTAAAACCTGTTGAATTTGTAGCATCACTATTGGGGAGAAACCAATTATTATTCCCTACTTCTTTTAAACTACTTCCTGCTATATTCGATATAGTCGAACCTAAACTGCCGATTGGTAAGGTAGTATCAGCATTCGAATCTATGCATTTTGTTAAGTTGTTCCATTCTGAATTATTGGGAATATGCCAACCAAGTGGAGCTATTCCCCTAGAATCTGTTAAGGCATACCAATTATACAATTTCCCGGATGTTGAGTCATCATTATAATAACACCATGCTGGTGTTGTTAGGCTTACGTCATTCCAGGCTCCTGGTAAATAAGGTATTTCATCCCCATTTCTAAATCTTGATACATCCAAATTTCTTGTCATCCAAGTTTGGCTACAAATTGTTACAGAAGAAAAGTCTGGTGTGGAAAAATTAACTTCATTTCCATATCCTGTTCCTAAACTATTTGTTGCATATGCCCTTAAATAATATGTAGTATTGGGTAATAAGTTAGTAAGATTACTATTAAAAGATCCCAATCCATTGCCATCATTTGTTTTAGTTGATAAATCTATTGTTGGATTTGGATTTGTGCTCCAAATAACACCTCTAGAAGATATTGTCAAACCTCCATCGTTAACAACAACACCTCCAGACAAAGCAGAATTTGCTGTGATTGAAGTTGCTACTATTGTAGTTAAATTTGGAATCCCATTTAAAATAATTTGAAACTCGTTTGAATAAGTTATGGAATTACCCACAGCATTATATGAATAAACTCTGTATGTGTAATTGACTGATGAAATTAACGCACTATCGCTATAATTGATAATGTCCGGATTTACTGTTCCAATTAATGTATAATTTCCACCATCTTGTCTTCTTTCAATTTTAAATCCTGTTTCGTTTGTAGAGTTATCTGTCCAAGATAAATTGACTCTTGAATTAGAAATAACTATCCCAGTTAAATTTGATGGTGCAATTGGAATTATTGTTGTATTGGTTCCACCGTTGTTATCAGGTGTTGTAGAACATCCTGAAAAAATAACGTAATACAATAAAATCATTGCAATTATTCCTAGTCTTTTCATTTGTGGTTGATTTAAAATATTCAATTACAAGTTAGATTACTACTTTTTCTTATTCATTTTAGTGTCTTTCTAATTTATACCTTCAAACAATAATTTATTCCCAATCATTTTTCTCTATATCTTTGAAACAAACGAAAAATTAATGGAATTTCAACCCTTACAAATCGGACAGAAGATTAAAAAACTAAGAGAGTTGAAGAATTTTACACAGTCACATTTGGCTAGTGAATTGGGCATTACACAAGGTGCTTATTCAAAAATGGAATTGGGAGAAACTGAAATCTCATTCTCTAAACTCACTAAAATTGCAGAGGTTTTTGGCATGTCGCCAGAAGAAATCATGACATTCAACGAACAGATGATCTTCAATGTGATGCACAATCAAACCGGCAATGGTTTTGTAATCAATAAAGGCTTTACCGAAAATGAAAAGAAATTATACGAAGACCAAATTGTTCATCTAAAAGAAGAAATAAACTATTTGAAAAAGGTTTTGGATAAGTTGCTAAGTGAATAATTTATTCCTTACATCAAAATGATTTATTAATCAATTCAAAAAAATCGGCTAAAATTCAATAACACTCTTTCAAAATCATCTATTTTTTCTTTG
>CALPIT020000252.1 GCA_943323705.2 Streptomyces griseus | reverse complement strand
GTTGCCGTGTTTTTTTTCTCTGATATAATTGGCCAAATGTCCTACATATGGCAAGTCTCCATTTTCGAAAAGATAGATGCCTTCCTCGTCAGTTAATCTTTCTTCCTTGTAAACCTTTTCTGCGATTGAAATCAATTGATTGTCGGTTCCGGCAAGTTTGAGTATTGTATGTAAATCGGACATGTATTATTTTTTGCAAATTTACAGCCATTGTTCGAAGGAAAAATTAAAAAATCAAAATTAAAAACGCCTAATCCCTAATCCCCAATCCCTAATCCCCAATCCCTAATTTCCTAATTCCTAATCCCCCTAATTCCCCTAATTCCCAATCCCCAATTCCTCCATTCCCCAACCCATCAATTCCCCCAATCCCCCAATCCCTCAATCCCACCTCAAATCTGTAGCCGAATAGCTACAAATAAAAAGTAGTTTGATATTTTATATTATCACTGAAAAATCCAAAAAAAAAGTTAACTTTCGACATCGAAATAAAAACGTTTATTAATATGAATATCAAGCAGCGTCTTGTGGTTTTAAGTTTTCTTCAATTCTTTATCTGGGGTTCTTGGTTAATTTCAACCGGAGGTTATCTTTTTTCTTTAGGTTTTACTGGTATGGAAATCGGTAGTGTTTTTTCTACTTTGGGCATAGCTTCTCTTTTCATGCCTGCATTATTGGGTATTGTTGCCGACAGATGGGTAAATGCAGAAAAAGTATTGGGAATAAGCCATTTGATAGGAGCAGCCTGTTTGTTATTGGCGGCTTTCATAAAAAGTCCATCCATGATGTTTTGGGTCATGTTGCTCAACTCTATGGCATATATGCCTACTATCGCTTTGAACAACTCAGTTTCTTACAGAATACTCGTTCAGTCTGGTTATGACGTTCAAAGCACATTTCCTCCAATTCGAGTGTGGGGTACGGTTGGATTTATTTTAGCAATGTGGTTTGCTGATTTGACAGGATTTGGTCATAGTAATATTCAATTCTTTGTTGCTGCAGCCTCTGCAATTGCCATGGGTATCTATTGCTTTAGTTTGCCTGCTTGTACACCTTCTGGCGCGACTAAAAAAGAAAGTTTAACTTCTACATTAGGACTGGATGCTTTTGTATTATTGAAGCAGGAAAAAATGTTTATTTTCTTTTTCTTCTCCATGTTATTAGGTGCAGCATTACAAATTACCAATACTTTTGGAGGTAGCTTTTTAGATGATTTCAGAAACGGATATCAAGATTCATTTGTAGTGAAACATCCTTTGGTCATGCTTTCATTGTCTCAAGTATCAGAAACGCTTTTCATTCTAACCATACCATTTTTCTTGAAAAGATTTGGAATTAAAATGGTGATGTTGTTTAGTATGGTGGCTTGGGTATTACGTTTTGGATTATTTGGTATCGGAAACCCTGGAGAGGGAATGATTTTCCTGGTAATGTCAATGATTGTTTATGGTATGGCCTTTGACTTCTTTAATATTTCAGGTTCGTTATTTGTCGAAAAAGAAGCGCCTTCTAATATCAGAGCTAGCGCACAAGGATTATTTATGATGGTAACGAATGGTATTGGGGCTATTATCGGTGGCTTGGGGAGTGGATGGGTTGTAGATCAGTTTACAACCAATTCGGTAAAAAACTGGCCAATGATTTGGTTTAGTTTTGCAGGTTATGCTTTGGTACTTGTCATATTCTTTCCTTTAGTATTTAAATATCGTCATTACCCAGAAGATAGTATGGATAAACTTTCTTCTAGAAGAAACTAATCATTAGGTGCTTTAGGGACCTTTAATTTGTCATTCTCTTTCTTATCTAGAAATTGTTCTGGAACAGGTGCTTTCCCTTCAGGAATCACTTGTGTGAACACTTTTTGAATATAATTCCATTTTCCTTTTTCCCATTTATAACCTTCGTAATCACCATCACCTACTAAAGTCCATTTTTTTGTAGGCTCATTGGATTCTGAAACCAGATGCTCCATGATGATCATTTTCATTTCTTCGTCATAGGTTAATCGAGGACCTGCTTCTTTTTTGAATTCCATCACATGTCTGGCTTCATATTGAATATGAGAGGTATCGCTACTATAATCAAAATAAGCACCACCAAAAATGGGCTCTTCATTTTCAAAATGCAAGAAATCCAATATTTTTCTGCTGATTCTGATATTGCCTTCATCATAACCCAGTAGCGTGTATATTTTTTTATCTTGAAATTTATTCATCAGCACTTTGTAGTAAATAGCGCCAATCCATGATTTATTATTAGCGATAGAATCCTGTAATTTCGAAATATTATCAGAATTGTCAATAAGCGGAATCAACTTTAAAGAACCATCAGCTGTTTTCATTTGAATCGCACCACGTTGTCTTATTTTATTTTCATCAATAACCAGTTGCCAGGTATAAATTCTAAATGCACTGTCTGGAGCATATATTTTTGAAATGGCAAAAAGGGAATCAAATGGGTAGTTGAATGAGTTTTTTGTTTTCAGTGCCCTAACCAAAATCTTTGTAAAAAAACTATCAGCAGTTAATCGATCTGCAGGATTTATGGCCATTACAATTTTCTCTGATAAGGGTTGTAATGAATCTTCTTTTGATTTTAAAATAGAATGTTCTTCTTTACTGAAATGCTGAGCTGTGGCATTATTTAATGTAAACAATAACGCAAATGAAATGACTAAGATTTTGTTCATGCTATAAATTTAATCAAGATATTGTTGCCATCCTTTTTCATTCACAAACAATATTTATTTTAACTCAAGCTTGGGAAGATAATATCGTTGCAAACTGATGCAGTGATTCGAGATACAAATCAATTCTGTTGTCGTCTTTGCTTACTTCGGGACGGGTTGTCGCAAGAAATACGGTGTAACATCCCAGATTACGGCCAAAGCCCATATCGCTCAACGTGTTGCCTACCATAATTGATGTAGAAAAATTGATATCAGGAAATTGTGCTTTGGCTTTCAAGCCCATGCCGGGATTGGGTTTTCGGTAAGGGCTGTTTTCATCTACATCCGGACAAAAATAAACTTCATCAATTTTACCACCTGCATTTGAAACGGCCATTTTCATATTGTCATGAATGTCTTCAAGGTCATGTAATAACGTAACGCCTTTCCCAATTCCTCTTTGGTTGGTGACTACAATAACTCTATTGAAAATAGAATGGAATATTTTCATGGCATCCAGTACACCATCATAAAATACAAACTCATCCCATTTGTGAATGTAGTCCTTATCTTTCTCATGGTTGATAACACCATCACGGTCGAGGAATAAGGTCCAGGAGTTGGTTATGTTTTTTAGTGGGAGCAAGGGGGATGTTTAAGGTTTAATGGTTTAAGGGTTTAATGGTTTAATAAGTTCAAAAGGTTCAATAAGTTCAATGAGTAAAGGCATTTTCGAATTGAATCAAATCATCAAATTATCAAATCACCAAATTAACACAATTCTCTTCCCGCTCTCTCAAAATCCTCCGGTATTCCTATATCTATAAAATATTCATCTTGCACAATACCCATCATTTTCTGTGAACTG
>CALPIT020000251.1 GCA_943323705.2 Streptomyces griseus | reverse complement strand
TTTCGGTTGTGAACAATAGGGTTTAATCCGATTTTAAATCGGGGAGGCGAAGATATTGCTTTTTTTTAGAAAATGGGAATTTTTGAAGTTTTTTTTGGTTGAGATAGGCTAGATAAGCTGAATAAGCTGGATAGGCTGGATAAGCTAATTACAACCCCACTTCTCAGCAATGTCTCCTGAAAGGGACGTTGCGTTGATAGAAAATTTTGTTCAATAGGTTCATGTAGTTCAATAAGTTCAGAAACCTTCGTCGGCAAAGAACACAACACAATCAACTTCCCCCTTTGGGGGATCGAGGGGGCGCCTACCTCTTCCCCATCCCTCCCATGCCGGGCATTCTACCCATTGGCATCTTGTTCATCATCTTCATCATGTCTTTCATTTGTTCAAATTGCTTGAGAAATTGATTCAGCTCGGCTAAATCCTTTCCGCTTCCTTTGGCAATTCGTTGTTTACGACTTGGATTGATTACATCAGGATTGCGTCGCTCTTCCATAGTCATGGAGTTAATCATAGCCTCGATTCCTTTAAAAGCATCGTCATTAATGTCGAGATCTTTGATTTGTTTTCCCACTCCAGGAATCATGCCCATCAAATCTTTTAGGTTTCCCATTTTTTTGATTTGTTGCAACTGAGTTTTGAAATCTTCAAAATCAAACTGATTCTTTCTGATTTTCTTTTCCAATTTAGCTGCTTCTGCTTCATCGAATTGTTCTTGAGCACGTTCTACCAAACTCACAATATCGCCCATTCCCAAAATACGCTGTGCCATCCTATCGGGATAAAACACATCCAACGTGTCCATTTTTTCACCACTACTGCTGAACTTGATAGGTTTGTTAACGGTGTATTTAATAGACAAAGCCGCACCACCTCTGGTATCACCATCCAATTTGGTTAAAACAACACCGCTGAAATCGAGTCTTTCATTAAATGCGGCAGCCGTATTTACCGCATCCTGACCAGTCATGCTATCTACTACAAATAAAATCTCTTGTGGATTAACAGCAGCTTTAATGTTAGCCACTTCCGTCATCATCACCTCATCTACAGCCAAACGACCTGCAGTATCTATGATGATGACATTTTTATTTTTTGCTTTGGCTTCTTTAATCGCATTTTGCGCTATTGAAACTGCATCTTTATTTTCTCTTTCACTATAAACATCAACGCCGATTTGAGAACCCAATACTTCAAGCTGATCAATAGCCGCCGGACGGTAAATATCACCTGCAACCAATAAAGGAGATTTGCCTTTTTTAGTTTTCAAATAATTAGCCAACTTACCACTGAAAGTCGTTTTACCACTACCTTGTAAACCTGCAATTAATATGATTGCCGGGTTACCAGAAATATTAAATTCAGAAGCTTCCCCTCCCATCAAATCCGTAAGTTCATCCTGCACAATCTTCACCATTTGCTGACCTGGATTTACGGCAAGCAACACCTTTGTACCTAATGCTGTTTCTTTTACTTTGTCGGTAAATTCTTTAGCGATTTTATAATTCACATCCGCATCCACTAAGGCACGGCGTATATCCTTTACCGTATTGGCAATGTTTAAATCGGTAATTCTACCCTGACCTTTAATATTCTTAAAAGCACTTTCTAATTTCTCACTTAAACTTTGAAACATATAATCTCTTTATTTCCTTATAAAAACAATGTTATTTACTAAATGCTGCATTCAATATTTCCGCTTGTTCTTTAGCATGAATTTTCGAAAACCCAGTGGCAGTTGCAGCACTAGCCAATCTGCTGAAAATATAGAAGTTTATATTTTTCAGATTCATGCGCAAGTAAGAAGCAGCGCCCATATTCAGTGGCTCTTCCTGTACCCAATACCAGATGGCTTTTGAATATTTTTTGTATAATTCATCAAGCTGATTTTGTGGTAGCGGATACAATTGTTCTACTCTCACAATAGCGATGTCTGTTCTATTTTCTTTCTGGCGCTTTTCTTCCAAATCAAAGTAAATTTTACCAGTGCACATCAGCACTTTTTTGATTTGTGTAGCGTCGCTCACAGATGCATCATCTATTACTTCTTTAAATCCTCCTGAGGTAAATTCAGACAAATCGCTGTAACTACCTGGATGTCTTAAATTGGCCTTAGGAGAGAAATTAATCATTGGCTTTCTGAATTCCCAAGTCAATTGTCTGCGTAAAGCATGAAATAAATTGGCTGCAGTAGTAATGTTGGTTACTACCATATTTAATTCAGCACATTGCTGTAAATATCTTTCTAATCTGGCACTGCTATGTTCAGGACCCTGACCTTCATAACCATGTGGCAATAACATCACCACACCGTTCATGGTTTGCCATTTGGTTTCGGCTGCCGAAATAAACTGATCAATTATAATCTGAGCGCCATTACTAAAATCTCCAAACTGCGCTTCCCAAATTACCAATGAATTGGGATTAGCAAGTGAATAGCCATATTCAAAACCAAGCACCGCATATTCGCTAAGCAATGAATTATAAATCCTGAACTGAGAGCCATCTTTTGAGAAAGATTGCAACCTGCTATATTCGTTATTGTTTTTCTCATCAAACAGAATCGCATGTCTGTGACTGAACGTGCCACGCTTCACATCTTGCCCACTCATTCTCACATCTTTACCTTCACTAATCAAACTACCATAAGCCATAAGCTCTGCAGTGGCCCAATCGATTTTATGCTGATCCTGAAATAATTTTATTTTATCCTGTAATAATTTTTCTACTTTCTTTAATGGCTTGAAATCTGCTGGCCATTGCATCAAATGATCCAACAAGTTCTTTGCCATTTCTTCGCTGATGGCAGTTGTTGGAGATTGTAAAAAATCTTCCGCAGTTGCTTTTCTCAATTTTTGCCACCACAATTCAGGTTGCTGGTATTTGTAGGGAAGTGGGTGCTGTTTTACTTCGTCTAACCGATCCTGTAACTCCTTCAAAAACTGCTGTTCCATTTCTTTTGCCAAAGATTTTGCATCCGGCTCGCCATTTTCAATTAAGAACTGTGTATACACTTCACGAGGATTCAAATGCTTATCGATAAGCGCGTAAAGCTGAGGCTGTGTAAATTTAGGTTCATCGCCTTCATTATGTCCATGACGACGATAACAAACCATATCAATAAAAATATCAGCATTAAATTTCTGACGGTATTGAGTCGCGATTTCTGCAACTTTTACAACGGCTTCGGGGTCGTCGCCATTAACATGAAACACAGGGGCTTGAACCATTGCAGCTATTGAAGTTGAATAATCAGCACTCCTTGCGTCGTCAAAATCAGTTGTAAAACCAATCTGGTTGTTGATGACGTAATGAATAGTACCACCGGTTCTGTAACCTTCGAGGTTGCTCATTTGCAACACTTCGTAAACAATTCCCTGTCCTGCCACTGAAGCATCGCCATGAATTAATATTGGTAAAATATTTTCGTGATTGCTATTATACAAAACATCCGCCTTGCTTCTTGAATATCCTAAAACAACAGGATCAACTGCTTCCAAATGTGAAGGATTCGGGCAAAGTTTTAAATGAATTTTATT
>CALPIT020000250.1 GCA_943323705.2 Streptomyces griseus | reverse complement strand
GAATACAGAAATGACCGTAAGAGTGTGGTCGCCTGAAGCAGGAATTCCAGTAAGATTAAAACTAGAAGACCATACTGATGCTAATCATTATGTTGTAACTGAAGCAACTGTTACCACAGCAGCAGGATGGCAGACTTTAGCTTTCAATTTTGCTAATCATGTATCCGGTACGCCAGCGCTAAACTTGACTTTCAATTATGATATGGCCACCATTTATTTCAATTATGGAACTACTGGAGCCACTGCAGGTGAAAAGACCTATTATTTCGATGACATGAAATTTGTTGCAGATGCAGTACCTGTAAATCCTGATGATGTGTTGAACAACATTGTGGTATATCCTAATCCTTTTGTTTCGGATGTGTATATCAGAAATGCAACGCTAACGCCTTTGGATATACGATTAACTGATGCGTCTGGAAGAATCTTAGGTCGTTATACCAGCAGTGTTACCAATATTGATATTAATATGTCTAAATATCCTTCAGGGGTTTATTTCATCTCTGTTGAAAATAAATTAAATAACAAAACCATTACCAAAAAGGTAATCAAAAAATAATTGAAGATTTTGGATGGCTGTTTGCAGCTGTTCAATGTTGTAGTTTTCTCATAAAAGCAATCATGATTAAGTGGATCGTATTTTCTTTTCTAGGTTAGTACCTCCACTTTTTCCTTTTGTTTTTCAAAATCGCTAACCAAAATAATAACGAGTTCGACATTTTAAATTCAGATGTCGATGCAAAAAAAAGATTATGCTAAAATTAAATTTCAGAATAGCAATTGCGGCATTTTTTATGATAAGTGCTACAGTTTCTTTACAGGCACAGCAAACTTTCAAGAAACTAGTTTGGTCTGATGAATTTAACCAGAAAGGAATATTGCCTGATACTACCAAATGGGGTTATGATAACGGAAATGGTTGTCCGCAAATTTGTGGTTGGGGCAACAATGAATTACAATACTATACAACCAGCAGACCAAATAATGCCAGAGTTAAAGATGGCGTGCTTATCATTGAAGCATTGAAAGAAGATTTCAATGGCGCAAAATACACCTCAGCAAGAATGGTCACCAAAAACAAAGGCGACTGGAAATATGGCAAAATTGAAATAAAAGCCAAATTGCCTGCCGGAAGAGGTATGTGGCCTGCAATTTGGATGTTGCCTACCAAATGGGAATATGGCATTTGGCCATTGAGTGGAGAAATAGACATTATGGAAAATGTGGGCTACTGGGCTGATTCATTATTCGGAACCGTTCATACGGATGATTTTAACGGCATGAAAGGTACTCAAAAAGTGAAGTCTCTAGTGGTTAAGGATTTGTCTACTGCATTTCATGTGTATGGCATAGAATGGACTGAAAATGAGATTTCATTTTTCTTAGATGATAAGAAATACCACAGTTTTGCCAATACCAAAACCGGATTTAAAGCTTGGCCTTTTGACAAAGAGTTTTATTTAGTGATGAATATTGCTGTAGGCGGTAACTGGGGCGGAAAATACGGAATCGACGACGCTATTTTTCCACAGAAAATGGAAGTGGATTATGTAAGAGTGTATCAATAAGATTCGGCCCATATTATCTGATTTTTTTTATTCCTCTATAAAAAATATATTTATGACTTATTATTCAATAAGTCATTTTTTATGTCTGCTATTTCATACAAACAATTCACTTTAGGAATTGAAGAAGAGTACATGGTGATTGATCCTGTAAGTCGTGAACTTAAAAGTCATGAACAAAAAATTGTACAGGAAGGTCAGCAGCTTTTTAAAGAAAAAGTAAAAGCAGAGATGCATCAGGCTGTTGTGGAAGTGGGGACTGATATTTGTAAAGATGTGGAAGAAGCATATCATGACGTAGCAAACCTCAGAAAGAAAATAAGTGAAATTGCTTCATCATTAGGATTGTCGATAGGGGCGAGTGGTACGCATCCATTCAGTCACTGGCAAAAGCAGTTGATTACGGACCATGCCCGTTATAGTGAAATTGTGAATGAATTTCAGGATGCCGCTCGAAGCAATTTGATTTTTGGTTTGCATGTGCATGTGGGCATGGAAACTCGCGAGATGGCGATACATATTGCAAACTCGGCTAGGTATTTTTTACCACATGTATTTGCATTAAGCACCAACTCTCCATTTTGGGAAGGTCGTGAAACCGGTTATCATTCATACCGTACTAAAGTGTTTGAAAAATTCCCTCGTACAGGCATACCAGATATATTCAATTCTATAGAAGATTACGACAACTATATTAAGTTGTTGATTAAAACCAATTGCATCGACAATGCTAAAAAAGTGTGGTGGGATTTGCGCGTGCATCCTGTTTTCAATACTGTTGAATTTCGTATTTGCGATATGCCCTTAACAGTAAATGAAACTATTGCCATTGCCGGAATCTTTCAAGCGATATGTGCCAAATTGTACAAACTGCGCAATCAGAATATGAATTTTATCCAATACAGTCGTGCTTTAATCAATGAAAATAAATTTCGTGCCAGTCGTTATGGACTTGCCGGAAAGCTAATTGATTTTGGAAAGGAAGAGGAGGTAGACACCAAAACGTTGATATACGAATTACTAGATTTCATCGACGATGTGGTTCCTCATTTAGGCAGTAAAAACGCCATATCTCACGTACATAAAATCCTCGAAACCGGTACTGGTTCTGAAAAGCAACTGAAATTATACGAACAAAAAAGCGATTTGGTTGATGTGGTAGATTTGATTAAAAATAGTTTTTTAGAAGGAGTTTAGTTTGGGTAGAAAAAGATAATCGCCTATATTTGCCCTCCGAAAGGAAAAAATTGGCTGCGTAGCTCAACTGAATAGAGCATCTGACTACGGATCAGAAGGTTTTAGGTTTGAATCCTAACGCGGTCACAACTCTAACTTCACTAAGTAACGAAATCCTTGTAAATCAAAAGATTACAAGGATTTTCGCTTTTAAGCACCTTCGGTTTATCTCGCCAACTAACACTTATCGTCGGAATTTGCTTCACCTGTTTGTTCACCTATTTATTAATTTTTCACCTAAAATTAAAAAGAGATGAAACCATTCAAAATTGTGTTCTACCCACACACCGCAAAGCCTAACAGAAAAAACCTAAGAATACCCATTTATATGCGTATTTCCAAGGGAACAAAAAAGGTTGAAGCAAGCCTTGATGCTTCCATAGCAGCAGAGCATGTTCATTTATGGAATCCATTTACCCAGCGTTTAGATGTTGAAGGCAATACCGTAAACAAGGTGCTGGAAGATATTATCTACGAATTTACTGGATTGCCCTACCGGTATAAAGAGTACGCTGATTTTTCACCTAACGATGTTAAGGCGAAAGTTTTGAAGTTGGAGTCTAACATTATTACCGAGTCAATGGATGCACTGATGTATGTTGAAAATCATTACAGGTCAATTGTGTTGCCCGGGAAAAATTATAGCCTGGGAACTAAAAAGAATTACCGCAAATCCATCAATCATTTTACAGATTATCTTAATTTCAAAAAGCAGCAGAAAGTATCATTGATGAATTTCTCTTCTGTTCTTGCTTTTGGGTTTTATGATTACTTACAAATGGATAAAAAAGAAACAGGAAAAATGGCGATGTCTGATGTATCTGCTTCCAGTGTAGTGATAAAAATAAAAGCCATTTTCGAGAGGGCTTATGAT
>CALPIT020000249.1 GCA_943323705.2 Streptomyces griseus | reverse complement strand
TCCCCACACTTCTGAAGTCATTCCTGCTTTACTAAAAAACACGCTATTGTGTCTTTTAATATTCATGCTTTCGGCAATGTCAACAGCATCCAATGTAGCACCTAAGAAACTGAAAGTCCATTTACCGGTAGCTTCTAATCTTGAAATGGTTCTGCGAATTTCCTCTAATCTAAACATTCTTGAAGAATTTTCGTGACCATCGGTCAAAATAACGATAACAACTGTGGTGTCGAAATTTTCTGATGCGTTCAAAACATCTCTTTCGCATTTTTCACAAACTTGTCCAACTGCGTCTAAAAGTGCGGTGCCACCGGAGGGACGATAAGTATCTCTATTCAGCAATCTTACATTGGCAGGCACTTCTTGGAAAAAATGATGATCGGAAGTGTCGTTAAAAGTGGTTAGCCCGATGGTAATGACCTGCTCGCTAAATTCCTGCTGAAGTTGTTTGATTTTGTTTACCTGTTCGTTGAAGCCATTGATGGTGTTGTCGATGCAGTCGCTCATAGAGCCGCTTTTGTCTACGATAAGGTGGTAGATGGTTTTTTGCTTTTTCATGTTTTAATGATTTTGTGGTGAATAATTTTGATGCAAATTATCGCCGTAATGGAGGGAATGGAGATTATTACAAGCTTGTAATGTGAAGCCCCCTAAATCCCCCAAGGGGGAGGTGTTTTGTTGGGTTAGCCACGAATTCACGAATTGTTTTTTAATATTTTAGTAGAAATTTCTGTTTGCTCCCCTTTCTTTCAGGAGAGGGGTCTAGGGTGAGGTTGAATCCGAATTTTTATTACCGCGGAGAAGGGAGAATATTGAGGTTACGCGGAGGTTAGTCGATATTGTTCTTTGCTCTCCTCTCACGCGTGAGAGGGGTTGGGGGTGAGGTAAGTTTTATCACGAATTTTTACCGCGGAGTAGGGATAATGCTGAGATTTCGCAAAGTTTTTTGAAAAATTTTAAACATATTTCTGATCTAATTTGCATTTTTTTATTCCTTATTTTTACTTTCTTATTATTTATTTTTTGCCAAGCGCTTAATTATTAACTATGAATAAAATTGTACTGCTGCTCCTTTGCTCGTCTATTATTTTTTCCTGCTCAAGTAAAAAAGGCTATCTCGACAGAAACGATGCAGATAAATCTTTACAGGAAGCCGTAAGGAAAATAAACAAAAATCCTGATGATGAAAAAGCTACAGAAGCTATTCCTCAATTGTATAATTTGATTAAGAAAAAGCATCTTGACCAAATTGCTGCTTACAATCTATCGCAACAGCTTAATAAATGGGATAATTTAGTCAACGAATATGAATATTTACAAGCAGCATATAATGCCATCATGAATGCTCCTGCTGCTTTCAAACTCGTGAATCCGGAGAGTTACAGCTCCAATCTTATTGAAGTAAAAGATTCTGCTGCTGCTGCCTATTATGAAAATGGAAACAGCTATTTAGATAAACCTGGAAGAGACAACGCTAAAGCAGCTTATGCCGCTTATAAAAAAGTAGGAAAGTTTGTGCCGGGTTATAAAGACATGAATGAGAAAATGCAAATGGCTTATGAAAATGCCATTATCAATGTAATTATCAATCCTGTGCAAGACAATTCTTTTTTCAGCAACAACGGCTGGGGTAATTATGGCATGAATTATAGTAACGAATATTTTCAACAAAATCTGCTAAGAGACCTTAGCAATTATGGTAGAAATCCTGCAAAGTATTATAGTCAATGGGATTCAAGAAGATTGAATGTAAATCCCGACTGGACTGTTGATTTCAGAATTAAAAATATACTCGTTCCTAATCCACAAATCAGTTATTCTTCTAGGAATGTGAACAAGCAATTACAAATTGGGACTGATACAGCTGGAAGACCCGTTTATAATAACGTGAGTGCCACTATCAACATTACCCGATCTAGTTTCGTTTCAAGAGCCAATATGGAAGTAAACATAACGAATTTGGTTACACGAAAAAACATGTCGTACAGGAATTATAATGAAGAATACAAATGGGAGCAGGAATCGGCGACATACACCGGAGACAAAAGAGCGATTTCACAAAGCGATTGGGACCTGATTAATAACAGCGGATACAACGCGCCGAGAAAAGAAGAAATTTTGGTGGAATTGTATAAAAAAATATATCCTCAGGTGTTGACACAGATAAGGCAGGCGGTAAATTGGTGATAACCACGAATGCACGAATTTTTTTAACCGCGGAGAAGAGAGTTTTTAGAGGATACGCTGAGGTTTTTTGCCACAAAGGCGCTAAGGCTCAAAGTTTCACGAAGGTTTTTTTAATTTAGTAAATACTTTTTATTGCTCCGTTGGGGAAGAGTTGGAGATGGAGTTTATAATTCATAAGAAAACTGAAAATTTCATATCCAAAATCCACTTTTACATTTTACATTCAATATTTTACATTTTACATTTTCACAGCCTTCCTTATTATTTACTTGAATAACTGATACACAATCAAACTACACAAATACGCCAACCCTGTCATGTAAGCTAGCTGTATCAGTGGCCATTTCCAGCTGCGGGTTTCTCTTTTTACGATGGCAATGGTGCTCATACATTGCATGGCTAGGACATAAAATATCAAAAGAGATAAACCCGTTGCTAATGTATACACTTTAGTTCCGTCTTCTCTTTTGGCGGCAGCCATTTTATCTCTTAATGTAATGCTGTTTTCATCTACATCTTCTCCTACGCTATACAATGTTGCCATGGTGCCTACAAAAACTTCTCTAGCTGCAAATGATGTAATCAAAGCAATGCCGATTTTCCAGTCGTAACCCAACGGTTTAATGACAGGCTCTATGGCTTTACCTAATATACCTGCATAAGATTGTTGTAAATGAGCCGTTTTTTTGTCTCTTAATAATTGTATAGAATCTTGAGGATGTTGCAGCAAGGCTTTCGCATAATTTGTTTCGACAGCTTCCATTTTTTTAGATGGACCGAAACTGCTCAATGCCCATAAAAACAAACTAATAATCATAATGACTTTACCTGCATCGAAAATGAAAATCTTTGCTTTTTCAAACATGGTAAAAAACATGTTCTTCCATCTTGGACTTCTGTAAACCGGTAGCTCCAAAATGAAATAACTTTTCTCTGTTGATTTGATAAACCATTTCATCACCCAAGCTACCAGCATCGCCATGAAAGTGCCGAAAATATACAACAACATCATTACTAATCCCTGTAAACTAATAAATCCTAAATATAATTTTTGAGGAATAACCAATGCGATCAAAATCGTGTACACTGGTAAACGCGCGCTGCAACTCATCAATGGCGTTATCATGATGGTGAGCAAACGTTCTTTTTTATTTTCAATATTTCTTGCACTCATGATGGCCGGTACAGCACAAGCAAAGCCACTGATCATCGGCATGACACTTTTTCCATTCAGTCCTGATTTGCGCATAAGCATGTCTGTGAGAAAACTGATTCGGGCCATATAACCACTGTCTTCCAATAATGTAATCAAACCAAATAATATCATAATCTGCGGCACAAAAACCATAATACCACTTAATCCAGCCATCACACCATTGATGAACAAATCGCTGAACCATCCTATAGGTAAATGAAGAGATAACCAACTACTCATGTTTCCAAAAATCCATTCAATGAAATTCATCGGGTATTTTGCAATCCAGAAAACAGCT